>JAJSAJ010000675.1 GCA_024274855.1 Planctomycetota bacterium
GAAATAATCAAGGCCCAGCTCCCGGTTGGAAGCTGGGCCCCGTGAACTCGTAATCGAGGATCGATGGTGATCCTTACGAGTGGGTGGCTGCCCGACGGACAGCCCGCCGACCGCCGTTAGGCCGGGCCACCTCGTTGGCTAGTACAGCAATAATCCACAGGACCACCTCCTTTCTACTAGACCTTCCCGCTACTACCGATTAGCCGATCGGCCTGTTCACGGGCCTCTAGTCCGTCACACCGCGTCAGCGTGACATCGACAGTAGTATTAATCCCAATATACGGTTGAAAGACAACCCCAATTTAGGAAAGTTCGCGCGGAAACGAGGAAATTGGCAACAACAGAGTTTGATAGCAAGGTGGTCCGGGTAGGTCCCGCTTGCCGAGCGGGACTTGGCGTAATCCAAGACGCAGCATGATGTCTGGAACTGCAGCCTGGACCTGTTCGCCTTGCGTTGGACCGACTTACGATCAAGGCCGCAACAACAGAGTTTGATAGCCAGCACAGTCAACAGCTTGGACCTTTTCCGGTTCTCCGTTTGCGGACATCGCCCGCCTGTGGGGCCCGTCCACGGGCTGGAAATGCGGGCGCACGTCAATCGGCATCATGGCAGCAAAACCAAAAAAGCCGTTGTCTTGCCGTTGCATCGAGCGGAGTGGCATACTCGCTTATTTCAAACGCTTCGATGCATTCGATGTGTTCACCTCGTTCGCGTCCGTATTGTGCGATCAGCGTTTTCCGAAACCGATCGGCTCGCGGGCGGATCAGAGCCGTGTACCATCGCTTCAGCCACGTCATACGTTCCGACTCACCGGCTGGGACCTCGTCAGTGATTCCCTGATTAAAGGGTAAGAGATCGAATACCTGGGATTTGTGGCACGCCAGCATTTTCGTCACCGTGTCCATTTAATGAGTGATGTCGAACACGACATCTACGACCAACGGGTAAGGCCGTGTGAATAAATCGGGCAGATACGCGACGATCGGATCTTTCTTGAGGGCCGGAGTGTCTGGAGCAACCAAGGGGACGGTTACCATGTAAGAAGCGTCTTGCACCGCTTGCCCGACGGCCCGATGATCTGGATGATAGTCGTTCGGGCGATGTGTCAGGACCAAGTCCGGTCCGAACGAACGGATGGCGCGAACAACTCGCTCCCGAACATTAATGGTCGGTTGCAGCGATCCGTCCGGGTAGTCCCACGTTTCGTAGGTTGCACCAATGACGTTGGCGGCAGCTTCCGCTTCACGGTTTCGCATATTGGCCAATTCGGAAGGGTCCAGACAGTAGTGTCCAGATCGCCCATCGGTGACGGAAACCAATAGAACGGTGTGTCCAGCGCGACGATAGATCGTCGAGATACCCCCTGCGTGAAACTCTGGATCGTCTGGATGTGCACCGATGATCATCAGACGCAGTCGATCTGGATCTGCAGACATGTGTCGATAAACCTGTTGGGAGTTGGTTCGGGATCGTGTCCGTCGTTCAGGGAGAACCAGGAACATTCGGCACGGATTCGTAAGACGTCGTAACGAGCGGTCATGGCAATTCCGCTTTTCGGACAAACGTCGTGTTGAATGATCAGCCTACTCCGTTTGTACGTGGAAGACAATAAGCTCGGAACTCGAGGCTGCGATGGGGGCCGCTGTTGCGCGCAGAAAAGAGCGGCTGGCCGGAGAAGGTCTCCTGCCAGCCGCATTCATGTCGAATCACCAAGTTGCTCAGCTGTCGGAGCGTCGTCCGCCAAGCAGTTGGTCAATTGCCAAATCGTTCAGCAGATCGTCACCCCGGCTCTGGCCAATCTCATCGGCGATGTCGTTCAGCGCGTCCTCGATCGGTGTGTGGCCGAATAGGTCATCCACGTCTTCCGCATTGCCCGAGGCGGCCTGGCCGGTCCGAAGTTCGGCATTCGCCATGGCGATCTGGTCGGGATTGCCGGCGTTGGACGAATTGACCGGGTTGTCCAGAGCGCCCGATGCCGGTTCGTTTGTCGGAGTCGGACCTGCGTAGAAGACGCCGGAGCCGAAATCGGATGGGATGCTGGTTGCTGATGCGAGCGATCCTGCCTCGCCCTCTGCCTCGCCTGCAGCGTTCGATTGTCCGCCCGCAGCCGCCGCGTTCAAGTAGTTGATTACCAGCAGTGCATCGAGCGGTGTTACCAGGTTGTCGCCCGTCGTATCCAGGTAGGGGGGCGGTACCAATGGAGGAATCGGCGGGTTCGGCAACGCCGAGTCGCCCGGATGAGCATTCATGTAGTTGATGATCAACAGGGCATCCAACGGCGAAATGAATCCATCCGCATTGACGTCAAGTGCCTCGATCGGGTTTTGCCAAGGGAGCGGATCGGTCAATACGTGGACCAGAACGGTTGCTTCGTTGGATGTTAATCCGTCGTTGTCGTCCACGGTATACGTGAACGTGTCGTCCGCGTCGGAAAAGCCAGTTACCGGCGTATAAACAATCGATCCATCGGCAAGGACGGTTACCGACCCATGAGTCGGTTGATTAACGACCGTGACTGAAGTGGGAACAAGCGCTCCCTCGTCAGTGTCGTTCGCCAAAACATCGATCGTGATTGGCACGTTCTTAAACGTGGTCACTTCATCGTTCACAGCCACCGGTGGCGAAATCACGTTGATTGTCACGGTGGCCATGTTCGATGCCTGGCCGTCATTGTCCTCGACCGTGTACGTGAACGTGTCCGTTCCGACAAAACCCGCGTCAGGTGTGTAGGTAGCCAACCCGGTGGTCGGATTGACGTTTACCTGGCCATTGGCCGGTTGAACAACCGCGACCGTGCTCGGGACAAGTGAGCCGTCAATATCGGAATCGTTGGCCAGGATGTCGACGGTAACCGATTGACCGGTTCGCGTTGTATCCTGATCATCGACAGCTACCGGGGCGTCGTTTGCGCCCGTCAGGACGACTGTTACCGTTGCCGATGCTGTCTTGGGCGTCGTCGGATCGTTATCGGTGATCGTGTAGGTGAACGTATCAGAAACCGTGTCACCTGCGGCCAAAGCCTGGGCTATTGGTGCGTTTGTCGGATCGTAAATGAACGCGCCCGTGGTGGCATCCATGGTGATTGTGGCACCCATCACGCTGGCACTGTCAAAAGCACTGATTCGGATGACTTGCCCCGGATCATACTCATGGTCGTTGACGAAAACGCCATTGGCGGCCGAAACGTTTAGCACGGCATCTTCCGATGTCGGACCGTAGGAATCGTTGCCTGCGACCGGAGGCATGTTGACTCGAGTGATGGCGATACTGACGGTCGCTGTTGATGTCGCATGGCCGTCACTTACCGTGTAAGAAAACGTATCGGTCACTGTATCGCCGATCGGATTCGCAAACAACGTCGCATTGCTCGACTGAGTAACATCGTACCGGAAGCTGCCATCAGCATTGACCGTGATGGTCGCTCCAAGCGTGCTTGTGGTATCGGCAGTCGACACGGTAAGTTGATCACCCGTGTCGACGTCGATGTCATTGATCAGCACGCCGGCGGGATCGATCTGAAGAATCTGATCTTGTCGAGTGGCATAACTGTCGTCGTTGCCAACCGGTGCATCGTTCAGTCCGTTGACGGTGACCGTAACCGTTCCAGGTGTCGTTTCCCCACTTCCGTCGATCGCCGTATAACTGAACGTGTCGCTTAGCTAGTCGCCGACTGGGATAGCTTGCAACTGGGCAGCGCCCGTTGGATCGTAGCTGAACGTGCCGTCACTGTTCAGGACGACCGCGGCCCCCAACGTACTGGTCAGCGTCTCCGCCACGACATTCAGTGTATCGCCATCGGGTTCGCTGTCGTTAGCCAGGAGGTTCCTGGCAGCATCCGCGGACAGGGGAGTGTTTTCGTCCGTTGTGTAGCTATCGTCGACCACGATCGGAGCGTGATTAACGCCCGTTACCGTAATCGTTACGGTTCCCGTGGCCATGACTCCTGCTTCGTCCGCGACCGTGTACTGGAATGTATCGTTGATCGGACTACTGGGTGTCGCGGCCTGCAACGCCGGCACACCTGTCGGATCATACGTGAAGCTGCCGTCGGCGCTGAGTACGACCTGAGCTCCCTCGGTACTTAGGAAAGAGCCCGCATTACTCGTCAGAGAGTCTTGATATGCGGGATCGGGGTCACTGACATCGGGATCCGTGTCATTGGCCAACACGCCGTTGGCCGCGTCAACAACAAGCTGTTGATTTTCCGGCGTTGTGTAAGCGTCATCGCCCGGCACCGGTGAGTCATTAACGCCGGTGACTTCGATCGTAATGGTCGCCGTATCGGAGATCAGCCCATTGGCGTCAACAATTTGATAAGTGAACACGTCTTGGATCACATGACCCGCCCCCAGCTGGGTAAGTACGGTTGATCCGGTCGGATCGTAGTCGATCGAGTGAGCGCCAGGTGTGTAGGAAATGACAGCACCCTGGGCGCTTGTTGCGTCCACTCGATGGATGACGAATGTGTCGCCGTCGGAGTCGTAGTCGTTGTCCAAAACGCCAAAACCGTCGGTCGCTGGAACCGCCGTGTTCAAGAGCAATTGCTTAATAGCGTTCGCGTCGGCCGCAAAGAGTGCCGGGCTGTTAGCATCAGCCTGGGGATCATCAACGGCAACCGGAGGTACGCCGGGCACGATAAAGACGGAATAGTCTTCAACTTCACCGTCAATAGCCAGTCCCGTGGGATTCAAGTCACCTTCGGTGCTGAAGCGGAACCGTGCATAGGTGGAAACCGCTACCGGCACATTGATAAAGGATGGCGTGACCAGTACCAGCGAGTTAGCGCCCGCATCGAGGGGTTGGTTGGCCAGCAGTTGTTCACCCGGATCTTCCCAGTTGCCGTTCCCGTTGAAATCGACCCAGACATCGAGCAAGCCGCGATCGGATGCCGTCACGGTGATCGGTGTGTCGAGATGAGCGTTAAACAGGCCCAGGTTTCCTGCCGCACCGGTGAAGGTGACGCCGTCGGCCGGGTCGGTATCGGGCGTCGTACCATCTTCGGTCGTAACCAGACTGCCCAAGTAAAGTGGGGTCACATCGGTAACGACGTGCCGTGCACCGTCCTGGGCAAGTGATTTGAAATATGGTGCGGGAGCATCGCCGTAATCCAGTTCGACCGCGGGCATCAGAATGGTGAACTGTGTCTGGTTGTTCGCCCGGTTCGGTTTCAGCGCGTTGCCGGCCTGGTCCTTGATCGCTCCGATAAAGAAGTTCGTCAGGCCGCTAACGGTTCGAATGCCATCCAGGAAGTACGTGTTTCCTCCACGATAGGTCGCTTCGACGTCAATCAGCGGCGTGGCGGGGTCGTGAATGGCGTCGAGGATCACCTCGGAGAAGTCCTCGCTGGTAAAGGACGCATCCGGCTTGAACTCGATGGGAACCACACCGCCCGGCACGCCGATCTTGGTCAACGTCGATTGGGAGACATCGGTCAAGTGATGGATGGTATCCTGCAGATCGATTTCACCTCGCCCGAGGTAGACAGGATCCAAGCCGACCGGGGCCAGTTTGACTCCGGCGATGATGGTCGCAGCCAATTCATCCACGGTGCTGGCGGCCGTGAACAGCAAGGCTCGGTTGCCTGGCTGAACATTGCCGTTGCTATCGAATTCAAACGTCACCGAGTTGCCAACGCTGTCATCGATCAGGAAGGTCTGGCCATCCTGAATGCCACCTGGTCGAGCGGCGAGTGCGGGGACCGTGATGCGAGTCGACGGTTGAACGCCCGGCTTGCCACTGAGTGTCAGTTTCGGCGTCGAGGCGACATCCACAATGTCGTCAACCGTTCCGCCGATATGAATGTGCCCCTCACCATAGTTGATCGGTGTCAAGCCAATGCCGCTGTTGGTGATTGATGTGACGATCGCATCGGCAATCTCATCACGCGTGAACGTGTCGTTGAAGATGATCGCAAAATCACCGGCAATCAAGGAATCACTGTCGAATTCGAACACGATTGGTGGGTTCAGGCCTTGCGTGACCAGAATGGTCTGGCCGTCGGCAACCACGCCTGGTTCGCCTGTCTGCGTCAAGGCTGTGAGGGATGTGTCAACCGCGAACGAAGCACGCGCTCCGAAGTGGATCGCTCCATCCCCGAGATACCGGGACGTTACGCCGATGCCGGATGTGTTCAGGGCATCGACCGTCTGTTGGGCGATGTAGTCGACCGGATCGGCAATACTTGCCGGATCGGTCGTCAGCAATGAGATGTCGATGCGAGTGCTCGACGGAAGATGGTTCGGCGGATCGTTCAAATCGTACTCGAACGTGAAGAACTGTCCCAGTCCGTTGGCGACGACAAAGCGTTGACCATCTTGAATACCGCCGGCATCGATTCCCTCAGGCGGTACCTGTAGGGTCAATGTCTCCGGCAGATGCAGGCTGTATCCGCTTTCGAATTCGAATGTAACCGTGCCGTTCGTTTCATCGGTGATGAAGAACGTGTCACCATCAGCCACATCGCCCCCATTAGGCATGTCGATCACAAACCGATCGCTGTTGGGCATGGTGATGACATAAGTCGAATCGTTGTTCCAGAACCCATCCAGCGGAATCAGTCGAATCGTATTGGTTGTCGGGTCGTAGCGGAATGTGTAATCGACCCCTTCTTCCAGCACGGTTCCGTCAGCTGTCAGCGTCACTTTCGTGGCATCGACGGTCAAGTCGTCGATGCCGATTCCTTCACCCGATTCACTTCCTTCCAATCCATCGACAAGTTGGATGGCGAAGTGATCGTAGAGGCCGTCGGACAACTTGACGATGGTGACAGCCGGATCTTCATCGATACCATTCGCGTCGTTGTCGCGCGGATCGATCAAGACGGCATCCGGTCCTGCAAAGTCGGCGCGGTCCAGTCCACCGCGGTCTTTGAATACATTGGCACCAATGCCGGATGGTGTATCGACATCGGGATCATCCGATCGAAGCAGGCCGCTCGCGTCGAGCGTTGGAGCCAGGATTGGTGAGACCGGCAGACCAATCGCGTCCTTGACGGCGATGAAGCCGCTGCGATCTTCCATCGAATCCAAGGCGCTGTCGATTGTCAGCGACTGGGTGGCTGGATAGAAATTACCAGCTTCCGCGTTGACGAACAGCGGTTCGTAATCGCCAAGTGCGATATTGAAATCGTCACCTGGTGCACCGACGTTCGAGTCGGCGACATCGTTATGCTGGAAGATTGAAGCACCAACGACCGTACTTGGCGATGCATCCTGCCAGATTCCGGCGTTCAAGTTTGCCAGGACGTTGTTCAGCAATGTCGGGCTCGCATTTTCCGAGACCAGAATACCCGTTTCGGGAAGAAGCTGATCAATGTTGTTGGTCAGCAAGGGCTGGATCTGCGCACTACCCGTGACGTTACTGGCACCGGAGATCACGACATACCGCTCGCCCGAGGAGCGGATCGGTGTCAGTGGCGAGTCATGGCCGAATCCCTGAAAACCGGCCGAACCAAATAGGCCGGGCAAGGGGTAATTCGCGCCATACCGATACGTGTCGCCGTCGATTCTCGGTGCTACGGGCAACGCGGGTGTTGCACCGGCTATGCCACCCAGGGCGACGGCCGAAACATCGGTCAGGCCTTGTCCGACAGCGTTGGCAATCGACACGGCAATGTCGGCTACCGTATAGCCGGGGCCGCGGTCGTTGCCGGTGTTCGGTGGAAGCGGTGTCGAGTCATAGCGGATCGCGATGTTGCCCGGCGCGACGCCCGGTGCGTTTACGTCATCAAACTCGTACGTGACGCTGTTGTTGATGTCGCTGACGGTGAACGTGGCGCCGTCGGGAATGTTCTCGCCATGCCGTGCATCAATGACCCAGGTTCGCGGGGCGATCACGTTCACTTCGATCCGATAATCTCCGACGCTGGCCGGGCCGATCCGGTTGCCGAGGCTGTGTGGATCGTAGGTCTCGTTCATCTTGCCGCTGATGCCTACATAGTAAGTCCCGCCTTGGGTCGCCGTGAAGTCAATGTAGGAACTGGCACTCGCCGCTTCACCCGGTGCCCGATCGTTGTCGCTAAACGCAACTTCGTTTCCGGAAGCGTCGAACAATCGAGCGATCGAATCGAGCGTTTGTGGTACCAGTGCATCAATGTCGATCGTAACACGCTCGCCGATTTCCAGGTTCAGTTGGTACATGTCGACGTCCAACGATGCATCGCTGGGCGTGTCGATTCCGTCACCAATCGTCGCCGTGTCGACAAACGATTGGGGGTTGTGTTGCCGGCCCTGACGCGTTTCAGTCGCGGTATCCATGGTGTCATTTGGTTCGGTCTGTCCTGAACCCGGATAGAAGCTGCGCAGGCCGTCGTTGCCAAATACCGTGTTGTTGACCACGCGAGTAAACGGTTGCACGGCGGCGCCCAATGGGACTTCACGCACGTCAAACGGTCTCGCACGCCAAACAACCTCGGTTACGTTGTCCAAGAAGACTGATACCAGGGGCGCGTTGGTGATCGCGTGCCGTTTCCAGCGGCTTTCGGCTAGCCGTGCGTTGGTGTGAAGAGTCGTTCCGTTGGTGACCAGGATACTGCTTTGGATCGCGTCGCGGATCGCGACGGCCATTTCAGCTTGTGTGTAGGCATGGGGTGGAATACTTCTGGGAGGATACAGCCAATTGTTGGCCGATTGACGGTAGAAGATCGGAATGTTTCCTTCTTGCCAACCGTCGCCGCCTCTGCGCCCACTACCGGCGGGTCTCGAACCACCACTGATGTCCTCGAACTCGAACGTGACCGTCGTGCGATTTGAATGGACCTCGATCGTCTGTCCATCGCTGATAAACTGGCCGGAAAGGAAGCCCGGGATATCGGTTGGTGGCACGATCTCGAACGGTGCGATATTGCCGCTGACATGGATGCCACCAAGGCCCTCGCCGGCGATCACGTTGTTCTCGATCATCGGGCCAGGGGCCAGGCCACCATCCGGGTCGTTGTTCAGCTCACGCAAATTGCGGGCCGCTCCCGCGTGTGGGCCAAGGAAAGCCACATTAACTGTCGGCTCGAAGTCGCGAGGCCCCGCGTCGGTGACAATCCCGAAGTCGCGAGAATCGGTGATGAAGTTCGAGTGGATCAGCAGCTGCCCCTGGTCGCGGAACAGATTCGTGTCGCCAATGTCGTCAAAAGCAATCACCGTGATCTTCTCGGGACTGGGGAGATTGACCGTTGAACTCTCGGCCATCTCACCCGTCACTATGGCGTTCCCGTACAGGTTTACGCGAATGGCGTTGTTTACGTTCGGGCCGACATTGGTTCCGTCGGAAAAGCCGGACTGGATCTCCAGGCGGTTCTGGACGGCGGGGCTGTTGATGGCGTCACGAATAGCCAACGCCACATCGGGTGCCGTATCTGCCGCCGTGTAGGGGACGCTTGTGTGGCCGGCGGCAACACCGTTGCCCGACAGATCGAACTCGAAAACAACGGAATTAACACCGTCACTGATCGTGAACGTCTTTCCGTCCGCGGCGGCGTTTTGGAGATCGGCTCCGCTCGGTGCTACCAACGTTATCTGTTGCGTTAAACGATCGTTTGTGTCGAATACGCGCCTTTGCCGGAATGACCGATCGTCAACATGCTGGTTATCGACGGTCGGGTGCTGGGACGTGCCAAACTGCTCGGCACGCCGGATTTCCAATTGATAGGCGCCAAACAGCGTTCCATCGCCCGGAGCCCGCGGGTCGGGTACGATTCGCGAATCGGAATCGGCCCGCATGATCACCTCACCCCGTTCACCGAACCCGACGATCATGTCGTCAATGGCGAAACCTGCATAGCCCAACCAGGTCGTGTTGGTTGCCGCGTCGAAAGAAAATGCCAAACGAGCCTCGTCAAGCCGAACGTTGTCCGCTTTCAATACGCGGGACAGGTCGATTTTGGCTTGTCGCCACTCGCCAATATTTTGTAGCCCGTTTCCTTTTCCAGCTAGTGAGTCAGCACGATTGATCACGTTGTCGCCGTTTAGGTCAATCGTCTGATTGTTGCTGTCAACAGCGTAGATATCCAATAGGTGGATATCC
>JAJSAJ010000676.1 GCA_024274855.1 Planctomycetota bacterium
GGAACCGTAACAGAACCCTACGCCATTCAGGCCAAGTTCCCGTTCGCGTTCATGCACGTGCATTACGCGCGTGGCTGTTCGTTGGTCGAGTCGTTCTATCAATCTGTATTCGGTCCCTATCAACTACTGGTCGTTGGCGACCCACTCTGCCAGCCTTGGGCCAAGACGGTCGCTATCGATGCGGGTGGCGTGAAAGCCAATCAACACATTTCGGGACGAGTGACGATTAAACCACGGGTTGTGAAAACGAGCGACTCACGGCCAGGATCTGTTGAGCATTTCGAGCTGTTTGTCGATGGGCTACGTCGGAAAACATGCCGGACAGGCCAGGTGCTCGACTTGGATACCAGTGGCATTCCCGACGGGTGGCATCAACTGAGTATCGTTGCGGTTGCGGCCGATGCGATCGAAACGCAGAGTCGCCTGACGTTTCCGGTGCGCATCGACAATCACGGACACCAGGTGACGCTCGATGTGCCAAGCGGTTCGGAGTTCACTTGGAGTGACACGATTTCACTGCGAGCGATGGCAGGCGGGGCGGAGTCGATTGAGCTATGGCAGAACGGGCATACGCTGGGGAGCGTTCGGGGTGCGAACGGAACGTTCGCGGTTGCCGCCAACCGGCTTGGCATGGGGCCCGTGGCCCTGCAAGCGATTGCGCATTATCAGGACAGTATGGCGTGGAGCCAGCCATTGTTGCTGACTATCAATCCTCCGCAAGCAACGACGTCCGGCGTCTTGTCGGTGTCGACGCGTTTGGAAGACGGATTTTTATTGCGTGTCGGTGGTAAAGATCCGGTTGTGATTACCGACACGAAAGACCGCAAGTGGTTGTCGAAGGGGGGGGTTAAACAGGGTGATGCGTTTACCCTGAGTGGGTGGTTTGAATTGCCCGAGGAGACCCTGGCTCAATTCCAGTTTCGTGGCAGTGTCGTTCGCAAGGTGACGGTTGACGGTGTTCCGATCTGGCGATCGGAGCCGGGCCGAGCCGATCCTGGTTCGTGGCGGATGCTTCCAGTGACTTTGAAAAAGGGGATGCACAAACTGGAACTTTCCGGCGTCGGTGCGAAATCGACCACGTTGGGAATTCGGTTCGGCTATCGTGGATGCGCACGGTTGGATGGAAAACGCTTTCGCCATGAGCCGAAGTGAGCCGTCAGCGCGCAGCCCAGTTTCGCAAGACTGGCCGGTGCCGGAATACCGTTGCCACGTAATGCGACAGCAAATAACAGAGCGTGGGTCGATTTGCGTTTGTCAAGTGGCATGGAATCGTTGATAATGGGGCCGCAGCTTGATTGTAACGGCTGAACGGCCGGTTTACCTGAATGAGCGTGTTACGTATGACGAGGATTCTTAGAATGTGGGCGAAATTGTTTGGGCAACCGGAACGAATTGGCAATATTCCATGCAGTGTTTTTCGTGCCCGGTGGCGCGCGGGGTTCGGGATGCGAACGCGATGGATGGGACTGGCATGTTTGGTGGCGGTGTTGGTTGGCGGTTGGCAAGTCACACAAGTGAGGGCTGGCAGCCGGTCGACGTCGACGCCGAATGTAGTGGTGATTTTCATTGATGACATGGGGTATGCGGATATTGGTCCGTTTGGAGCCAAAGGCTACGCGACGCCCAATCTTGACCGCATGGCTCGTGAGGGACGCGTATTCACGGACTTTCTTGTCTCGTCGGCTGTCTGTTCCGCTTCCCGGTCCGCGATCCTGACCGGGTGTTATCATCGCCGCATTGGGATCTCGGGCGCGCTCGGACCACGGTCTGAATACGGCATCAGTCGCGGTGAAATGACACTCGCCGAACTCTGCAAACAAAAAGAGTATGCCACGGCCATTTTTGGCAAGTGGCATCTTGGACATCATCCCAAGTTTCTCCCTTTGCAACATGGCTTTGATGAGTATTTCGGGTTACCTTACTCCAATGACATGTGGCCGTTGCATCCGGCGTATGTCCATCTGCCGAAGAACTCGGCGAAACGCAAACGAGGTTTTCCCAACCTTCCTTTGATTGAAGGTAATCGCGTGATCGATTCCGAGGTGACCGGCGAAGATCAGGCTCAATTAACTACATGGTATACCGAGCATGCTGTCGACTTCATCGACCGCAATAAGGACAAACCGTTCTTTCTGTACGTACCGCACAGCATGGTCCACGTTCCGCTTTTTGTTTCGGATAAATTCAAAGGAAAAAGCGATCGAGGCCTGTTCGGTGACGTCGTGATGGAAGTCGACTGGTCCGTGGGGCAGATTCTGGGTGCCATTCGCAAACACGGATTGGAAAAGAATACGCTCGTGATTTTCACGGCCGACAACGGACCATGGCTCAATTATGGTGATCACGCCGGATCGGCCGGACCGTTGCGTGAAGGGAAGGGAACCGAGTTCGAGGGTGGTATTCGTGAGCCGACCGTGATGTGGTGGCCGGGTAAGATTCCGGCCGGGACGACGTGTGATGAACTCGCCTCGACAATCGATATTCTGCCGACCGTTGCCGCACTGATCGACGCTAAATTGCCCGATCACAAGATCGATGGCAAGGACATGCGGCCACTGATGTTCGGCCAACCGGGCGCTAAATCACCCCATGAGATTTTCTATTGCTACTATGCCGGTGGCCAGTTGCAAGCTGTCCGCGACCGGCGATGGAAGCTGCACTTTCCACACGGCTTCCGTACGCTCAACGGCCGGGCCAGTGGCACCGGGGGAACGCCCGTGCCGTATGACCAGGGCAAGATCGGGCTCGCACTGTTTGACTTGAAAAAGGACGTTGCCGAATCGAACGACGTTGCCGATGAGTATCCCGAGCAAGTTGAGCGGCTCAAGAAGTATGCCGAGAAAGCTCGCGAAGATCTCGGTGACAAGTTGACAAAGCGCAAAGGGACCGGGATTCGACCTGCCGCCCGATTGACGAAGGACGATAAGCGGCTGCTGTGGTAAGGTTCGTCGTGCGAGGAGAGCGTGCATTGGACACGTGGGCGTACAAACGCTGATCAACCAGTTAAGTGACGAAGCGGCACCGGTTATGCCCATGTTACGACGCACAGCGACCTGGCACGCTGAAACTTGCTGATACCCATTGCTGGCACAGCCAGTGTTCCTGGACAAACGGTAGCATGCCCCATGCGATGGCAACGGACCACGATTTATGCCGTCTTGTTCGTGGCTTGGGCTGCGTTCAGCTTCTGGCAGCACCTGGGATATCGCCAACAACGCGGATTGATCGAGGAGGCGCTGCACCAGTCGTCGCACGCGATCATGAACGCGTTGGTCGGTGGTGTTCGATCCCATCGTCGATTTGGGCCGTTCTTTGAAGAACAGTTGCAGGGTATGCTGGACGAGTTGGTGAAGACCAAGGATGTGAAAGCGGCGGCCGTTTTCAAGGAGGACGGTCAGCCGCTGGTCTTGGCGGGTGACGCGAAACAATTGCCACCCTCGCAGCGAATTTCGGCCGGCGAGCGATGGACAGCCGCCGGTTTTCAGTTGATTGAGTCGTTTCAGTTGCGCGAGTCACCACGCGGGGGCGGTTCGGGCGGAGCAATGGGGTTAGGACAAGGTGACGGTCGAGGACGCGGATTTGGCAGGGGTGGCCCAGGATGGAACGCTGCTAATTCGGAAACGTCAAATGAGGAACTGCAGTTCGATGCGATTTTGATCCTCGATCGGACGCGGGCCGATGTGTTGATTGGCCAGGCGGCGTGGTCGCGTTTCTGGGCCGTCGCGATCGCTGCGATGTTGGCTGTTTGCCTTGCGTTCGTTTGGACAATGATCATGAACCTGGCTGAGGCAAAAAGTCGGGCTCGCGTTTATGAAACCGAAATGCGGCATCTGCGAGAGTTGAGTCAGGCGGCGGCCGGCTTGGCCCATGAAACGCGGAATCCGCTCGGGTTGATTCGAGGGTGGACTCAGCGACTGGCGGACACCGCATTGTCCGATTCGGAACGACGCGAGTTTGCCAGCACGGTCATGGAAGAATGTGATCGTGTTACCGCTCGAATTAATCAGTTTCTGACTTTTGCCCGTCCGCGGCAACCGGATGCCAAGCCGACTAATGTGGCCGAATTGGCAAGCCAACTTGCGGTTATTCTTCAGCCTGATTTGGAGTCGAAGAGCTTAACCGTGACGCGGCAGATCGCTGCCGAGGCTATTTGGGTCCGAGCCGACGAAGATCTGCTGCGTCAAGCCGTCTTCAATCTGTTACAGAACGCTATTCAGTTTTCGCCTGAAGGAACAAGCATTCTGCTGAAGGTTTCTGTTGGCCGTGACGGACTGGCTGTTCTCGAGGTCGCGGATCAGGGGCCTGGTGTGGATGAAGAGCATATTTCTTCCCTCTTTACGCCCTATTTTACGACCCGTCCCGACGGGACCGGGTTGGGATTGGCGATCGTGTGGCATATTGTCAAGCTCCATGATTGGAGCATTTCGTACGAGTCTGGTTCGCCCCGAGGGGCCGTGTTTAGCGTGCGTGGAATTCATGTCGAAAACCGAATACACGATTCTAATCGTTGACGATGAATCGTCACAGCGACAATTACTTGGCGGATTTCTCGAGTCGCTCGGATATCGAATTGCCGAGGCCGGTTCCGGTGAAGAGGCGCTCGAGTTACTCCAGCAACCGGTCGATATCGTCTTGTTGGACGTGCGATTACCGGGGATCAGTGGAATGGAGACGCTGGCTGCAATCCGCGCTAGTCACGCGGCCTTGCCTGTTCTGCTAGTGACCGCCTACGCCGACGTGCGGCAGGCGGTGACGGCCGTCAAGAGCGGCGCGAATGACTATCTGGCCAAACCGGTCGATCTGGAGGAGCTTAGGGTCGCGGTCCGCGACGCTTTAGGCTTGTCGGAATCAGCAGCTGACAGACCCGAACTGACGCACCCGCCCCTGCCCGACGGACTTGTCTTCGAAAGCGTCGCAATGCGACGTTTGGCCGATACACTGGCCGTGATTGCGCCTTCCGAGGCTCCCGTGCTGGTCCAAGGCGAGACCGGATCGGGTAAGGAAGTCGTCGCTAGCCTGATTCATGCATGGAGCCCTCGTGGCAATGGCCCGTTGATTACCGCGAATTGCGCAAGTATGCCCGAATCCCTGATTGAAAGCGAACTGTTCGGGCACGCGAAAGGTGCCTATACCGGCGCGTCGACTGCGCGAGAAGGCCTGTTTCGGGCCGCGAACGGCGGAACCCTGTTCCTGGATGAGATCGGCGAACTACCGTTGCATCTGCAACCCAAGTTGTTGCGGGCGATCGAAACGGGCGAAGTGACCCCGGTTGGCAGTGATACGCCGATCCGTGTCGATACGCGACTTGTCGCCGCAACCCATCGCCAGTTGGAACGGGAAGTGGCCGAAGGGCGTTTTCGTGAGGATCTCTTCTATCGAATCAATGTAGTCGAAGTGGGGGTCAGGCCGTTGCGCGACCGTCGTGAGGATATTTTGCCGTTGGCACGCATCTATGCCAATCAGTTCGCCGGTGGGCCCGTTCGCCTGTCGCCGCAGGCGGCACAGTGCTTGTTTGTCCACGAATGGCCCGGGAATGTGCGTGAGTTGCGAAATGCGATGCAACGCGCTTGCTTGCTCTGTCGAGGTGACATCATCATGCCCGAGCATCTTCCCCCGAAGATCGCAGCACTCTGCTCCGGTTTGTCCTCGAGTCCGGATAGCGATGGAAATCGCCTGTCACAAGTCGAAAGGGCGACCATCCTGGCAACGTTGGAGGAATGTAACAATAATAGGACGCAAGCCGCCAAGAAGTTGGGGATCAGTCGCCGCGCGCTGATCTACAAGCTGCAAGCGATCGAGTCGGAATCATCCAAGGGAAACTGAGGCATGCGGGAGAGCGAGCAGAAGACGAATCAGCGGTTATCGCCTCCCTGACGAGAGGTCGGATTCCTGGCCACAACAAGGCCGGGCGGGACATGAAGTGGTCCGGTCATCGGCGTTTCTGGCCCGGCTCGACAAACCGGACGTACGCTCCTTGGATCGGAAAACAGGGCTACGCGGCCGCATCACCCCGTTGATATCGCTCGGGGGATTCCCACGTGAAGCGTCTATCCAAATCGTCCGTTCGGGCTTGCTCAACGGGCTCGACCGGCCGCGCGTGCGGCTCGGGCACGTTCTGAACAAATTCTTCGTCCTCTCGTTCCAACTCCTCCTCCTCCTCCTCCTCATCATCTTCCTCTTCTTCGAACTCCTCCTCCTCGATTTCCTCTTGTTCGCCGTCTTCCATTTCCGGTTCGAGCTCGAATTCGTCCTCGTCCTCTTCGGTTTCTAGTGCCAGATCCTCCTCCTCCTCCTCCTCCTCTTCTTCGTCCTCGTCCTCGTACTCGATTGTGTCGAGTTCGTAATCGGTCGAGATGCGCGTTTCTTCGGGGCCGAGCTCGTAGTCGCCGTCGTCCGACTCGGGTTCGTCTTCCATCAGGCTGGGTTCTGATTCCGGCGGTTCGGACTCGGGCATGACAGCAACCATCTTCTCCTCGTCATCTTGCTGTTCCATTTCCAGCATGGTCAATTGATCCGACTCGTGTTCAACCAGAAATCGAATGGTGGCGCTCGACTGGCGGAACATGTGCATAATATGATCGTGACAGGTGAACAGCAGCACTTGGCAGCCGTCGGCCGCAAATTGGTTCAGCACGTCGACTGCGGCCCGAGCCCGTTGTAAATCGAAATTGACGAGGACATCGTCCAGGATCAAGGGCAAGCGAATTCCACGGCGAGCGAAATCGGAGACCAACGCAAGACGCAGGCTAAGGAATACGGCCTCCCGAGTGCCGCTGCTCAGCAGATCGACACTCAGCGACGTTCCGTCCGCCGAGTCGACGCGAAGTGCGTTTTCGGTTAGCGGTGTCCAGATGCGGAGATAGCGACCTTCGGTCAATCGTTCGAAATAGCGTGAGGCATCGATCAACGTCTGTGGTTGCCGGTGGGTTTCGTAGGTGTCTCGGACGGTTTCCAGTACATGACCGGCGGTCGCGACAATGGTCCACCGATCGATAGCGTGGCGGAGTTGCTGGTCGATTTCAGCCAGTTTGAACCGCGCTTCGTCCAAACGCTTGTCCGCGGTTAAGGCCTTGCGTTGTTGAACCCAAGCACCGCGGCGTTGCAACAGGTCGGTACGACTGGAATCCAACGTTCGGATCTGTTCACTCAGTTCGGTCTGCAGTCCCTCAAGTTCGATGGCCGATCGCTGTTTCAGCTCGCGCTGCACTGTTTTCATCAGTTCGGGCTCGCCCGTCGCGGCTTGCAGACGCGCGACGACGTCGTCGTATTTCTTGGTCAGTTGACACCGTTTAGCATGGCGACTGATCAGCTGATGCAATTGTTTCTCGTTCAAGACGCCGGCGGCGGCAACAATCGCTCGACGTTCATGTTGTAGCTTGCGCAGCTGGACTGCGAGGTCTCGGCCTTGCAGTCGTAGTTTGCGATCGTCTTTCCGCAGGACATCACGGCGTTGATACAGACGCTGTTGTTCTGCCAATGCGGCGACCAATTGTTTCAACTGTAACTGGGGATCGTCGGTTTGGACTGTCAGTTGCATCTGCTCGACCAATTCCTCGATCCGAATGGCCAGTGCTGTCAGTTCCCGTTCGCGTGAGGCGAGTTCTTCATGGCGCGCGGCCAGTTGCCGGCGTAATTGCAGCGTGTTCCGACTTCCTTCGGCCAGTCGCCGCACTGTTTGTGGCGTGGCATTGTCGGGCAGGCCGGCACGCCGTAATGCGGATCGCCATTCGGACTTGGCTTCTTTCACGGCCGCTTCCAATTGTTCGACGCGTCGCTTGGCTGCTTCACCACGCTGCGACGTGGCTCGTGTATTAGCTTCCAACGGCACCAGTTGTTCGAGTTCAGCCAGCTCACGTTCGGCTTTGGCCAACCGAGTTTCAAGCGGGCCTCCACCACGCGGTAGTTCAGCGTCCAGCGCGTCCCGCTCATGCTCAAGCTGTTCGATTTGACTTCCCAACACCTCCAATTGGCTCTCGCAATCCTGCAAATCGTGTTCGGCCGTTTTTTCCATGCTTACTTTTGCGAAAACACCAATCGCCCAGCCGGCCAGGCCAAGCAAAGCGACCGGCCACCCCAGCATTGCGGCGTTTTGCCAGATCATTCCGGCCAGAATCAACATGACGCCAACGACGAACGGAACGCCCAACCAAGCAATTGCGGTGAGAGACAGCACCTGTTTGTCCATCAGGTCAAACCGATCCTCCTGCAACTGTTTTCGACGACTGTACACTTCGTCGAACCGCTGTTGTATTTGAAGACGCCGACGGAGTCGGCTGGCCAACTCTCCGGCTCGTTCCACGGCATCCGACACGCGCTCATGTCCTTGATCGAGCAACACGGTCTCGAGTTGGACGGTCATTTTGTCAAGTTGCTGCCGACTCAGTTCATGTTCTTCGCGAGCCTGTTTTAGACGCTGCACGGCTTCGCGCATGGCGCGGGCCGGTGCTCGCAATAGAGCAATTGTTCGTTTCGAGACTTCAGGAAGATTGGCAAGATCCGCCTCGTCTTCTTCGGCCAGTGGTTCCGGTTGCGATGTCGCGCCGGCACGTGACTAGATGACTTGAATGTCCGCTCGCAACTGAGTGATCTGTGATTGCAGAGACGCGATCCAGGTAATTTGTTCAGCCAATGCTTCAATGCGGGCTGCGTTTGCCCAGAGCTGCCGATTGATCGGTTGCGCATCGGCTTCTCGCCGAATCTCACGACGCTGGCCTCGAATCTCTTCCAGTCTGTCTCGCCGTTGTGCAATCAGAGTGCGCAGTTCCGCAAGACGCGTAATTGCCTGGTCCGGGATGGTCGGCACCGGGCCCAGGCCTTTGATCTCGGCGTCCAATTCGCGACGGCGCAGCCAGAGGGGCCGAACCCGTATCGCCAGTTCACTGATCTGAAGCTGCTCGCGAAACTCAGCTATTTGTGTTTGACAGTCTCGCAGCTGATCGTCCAACTGCGCCGTTGTTTCGCGTAATTCCAACCACTGTTGGCCGGATGTCGCCAATTGCTGGACTTGACGTTCGAGTTGTTTACGGCGTTCGGACAATTCGGCGATTCGGCCCGCCCCGTCATGGCGGTCGAGCAGCTGATCCCGTGACGATTCCAACTCGCGCATGACGTCGACAAGCGAGACGCGATCCAGCCCGGTTGTCAACTTGTACAACAGATCGGCTGCATCCGTGTCGTCCAGCGTTCCCAGTTCCTGCAGTTCCCGTAGGCCGACGGAGAAGACGTTGTTGAAGGTCGGTTCGTCGATTCCAGCCAGCAATTGACCGAGAAGGCCGGCCGGACGCGGGTTGCCGTCCGCGTCCCGGACCGTCAGTTGACTCTGGGGCGTGCCTGGTCCGGACGCCGCATCAACCCATTTGCGCTCGACCGTTAACTCGCCGTGCGATGTTTCCAGCAGAAGCGACCCGCCGGCGAGCGCCGAATGAACCGGTGGCAGGTATCGGCGATGTCGGTCTGCCGAGACGCCATAAAACATGGCGCGCAGAAATTGCATCAGCGTTGTCTTTCCTGCCTCGTTCGGACCGAAAACAACAGTCATTCGGTCGGATAGATTCTCCAGATGCAAGTTGCTCCAGATTCCAAATCCGTCGACCTGTAGATCGGTAATCCTCATCGGACTCCCTCGCTCCTTTGTTGTCCCAATGGACTACGTCATGCTTCAGACCAGCCGCTATTTCAGGCAACGAAGACGGCTCGTGATCAAACATGCGAGCACGTCGCAAACCCAAAATCTGCCACAAAATCAGGACGGTAGGTACAAACACTCGCCGTGGAATGTGCCCCGCCCAAGCGCCGCCCCGTGGCGGGCTGTGAAACACTATTTGCCCGAGGTTGGCGATTCGATAATCTCCTCGCCACGCAACAATGCCATTCCCAATTGACCGGCTCGCTCCAACACGTGTCCACGTCTCTTCGCGTCTGATAAATCGACCGAATTGCGGACGGCTTCCGACGCGAGTCGGCCGGAAACCAGGAAATCGTCCAGTGGCAGGGTCCCCGATTCTCGCCAACTATCGATTGCCCGTAAGTAGTCGCCCAATAACGTGTCCTCATGAATCCACTCGCTCGGGTCGTGTGCCCGATTGGCCAATTCCACGGAAAGAGTCCAGATCGGTTCGGCGCGATGCCCGAACTCGTCGCGTAGCCAGGAGGCAAGCCGTTGGACCATCTCGCGCAAACGCTGGTGATCATTACGGAAGCCCAGAATGTCCAAGGTCCATCGAACCAGGATCGGCTCCTCTGGTGCCAAGGCTCGCAAATTCTGAAGCCGTTCTTTGAACGTTGCTTGCCATGAATCCCAGGGTTGATCCGCAGCCAACGCCGTGCGCTCGTCGTGCCACCGAACGAAGTCACACGGAATGAACCGCAGACGAACGTCGCGCAACGCGTCGACTTCGACCAGTGTGCAACCATGCGGTCCTACGTGCCCGCTGCTTCGCCCCTGCGGTGTTCCGGGATCGTGAATCACCGGATCCTCGGCTGATGCGGTGGTGCAGTTGCCGGCACCAGCCAGTGCCCAATAGTCAATGGGACCTAACGCGAGCGTATCCGGATCGATGGTTCCGGCGGTGACACCGATCTTGAAAGGACTTGCCACACTGACCTGGAAATCCCGCGCCGACGTTGTTTGCCCCTGGCCGCCGCTTCGCCCCGATATGGTTGCAATGATTGCGCCGTCTCGTGTCACTGTCTGCATGGCGACGCCGTCCGATGCGAAACCGTGAATGTTCTGGGGCAATGTCATGGCTTCCGGCCAGGAAAACGCCTCGTGGCTCATGCCGCTTGCCCAGTAAACCACAACTCCTCCCTCGTGCAATCGCATGAACTGCTCCTGCACAAAAGCCAATGCCCTAGCACTCGGCGCCGACGGATCCACCAAGTTGCCACAGAGAACTAAGAAGTCAATCTGTTCAGCCAACGCCGTGTCGATCACTCGTCGAGCCGCGTGGAAGGGCGCATCGATCAACTCGCTACGTAAGTGGTCCGGTAGCGTCTCAGGACTACTCAGCGGCGTGTCTAGCTGGAAGTCCGATGCGTGGAGAAAGCGAAGCGGCTGATCCGACATGAGTACCTCCTTGCACAATGCCGCCCAAAAAACGTCCTTGGCCACACCCC
>JAJSAJ010000677.1 GCA_024274855.1 Planctomycetota bacterium
AGACAATACAGACTCACCTCGGGTATCGGTCGTCATGGGCGTCTACAACGACGGCCGGCGAGCGGTCGCGTCGATCGACAGCATTCTGGGCCAGACGTTCACGGACTTCGAGTTGATCGTTGTCGACGACGGCTCGACGGGCGACACGCCGAGGTTGCTTGAACAGGCAGCTCGCCAAGACGGTCGGATCCGTCTGATTCGGATCGAGAATTCCGGGTTGACCCGCGCGTTGATTGTCGGGTGCAACGCGGCGCGGGGTACAATTATCGCCAGGCAGGATGTCGGGGACCGATCGCTGCCGGACCGTTTTGCCAAGCAGTGTGCGGTTTTCGATCGGCACTCGGACGTTGTAGCCGTTGGGTGTGGCGCGCGCCGGATCGCTCCGCGTGGCGAGTTGCTTGGAGTGCATTCGCGCGCTTTGACGCCCACCGAGGTCACTCGCGAATTGACCGAACGCAGTGTCGGGCTACTGCACCCCGCGAGTATGTTCTTGCGCGACGCCTACCAGCGGGCGGGTGGTTATCGACCGGAGTTTCGATTCGCTCAGGACACGGACCTGTGGTATCGCCTGAGTGAGATCGGGCTGTTGGCCGAATGCCCGGAGATCCTGTTCGAAATCGCGATCGAGACCAGCGGGATCAGCGGCCGGCGAATTCGCCACCAGATCCGCTTGGCTGAGCTGGCAAGGCAATGCTACGAAGCGCGATGCGCCGGTGAGCCGGAAGACAGTCTCCTGAACGAGGCCCGAGCGCTCAGCGACGCCGCATCCACACCGCTGACAGACCGCCAGAAGGCCCGCTCTGCGGCCGACGCAGCCTACTTCATCGGCAGCCAGTTGTACGCGCTTCGCAACTCGGCCTGCCGCACGTACTTGAAACAAGCTTTCCCCAGTCGCCGACGCCGGGTGGCCGCCTTGGCGAAATACGTCGCGTCGATATTCATTTCCCGCGCGCGATGAAGAGGGGGATGAAGAGGGAGCAGGAATATAAGAGCGGATGGGGGGATGGGTAGGTCCGGCTTGCCGAGCCGGACCAGAACAACGCGAAAACCATGCGGCGAGCAGACGCGTGAAAATGGCGTAAAAAAGGGGGAAGACGGGGCAGGAATATTTATTGCAGAAATATTTAGAAGAGAAGAAGAGGAGATCAGAAGAGGAACACTGAGGCGATTTGGGATGTGATGGTGATTTGAGAATAGTGCGGCGGAACTTATTCCGCCAAGCAACGTCCCCACACACATCTGCTCCTTTCTTCTTGATTTTTCTGCTACGAATCTTTCTGCTCCCAGCTTCTTCTATTTCCAATGTTCAGCAAGCTTTTCTCTGGCACACGTCTGGTAACCGAGCGGTTGCGCGCACATTTGCTGCGTCTGCGCGGCGTCAATTCCGATCGGAAGTGTATGGTTGGACCGCGCGTTCGGTTGGATCGGCCCAGGACGATTCAGCTGGGGACGCGAGTAACACTCGAGGCCGACGTCTGGATCAAATCGGTTGACGACAGCGCGACGGTTCGGGTCGGCGACTACAGCTTCCTCGGGCGAGGTGTCGAGATGGACGTTTTGGAGTTGATCAGCATCGGCGCCCATGCGCTGATCGCACCGAACGTGTTCATCACTGACCACAACCACAATCTGGCTCGGGCGCAGCTGATCGATCAGCAGGGCTGCACGAGTCGGCCGGTCGTGATCGGTGACGACGTCTGGCTGGGTGCGGGAGCGGTCGTGCTGCCGGGCGTGACGATTGGTCGCGGAGCGGTAATCGGTGCCGGTGCGGTGGTAACCGGCAATGTGCCGGAGTATGAAATATGGGTCGGCGTGCCCGCTCGGCCGATAGGTCGCCGCGAGTGAACGTCGAAAACCGGGGGCGTGGGAAAGGGCAGAAATATTTCTGCCCCCTTTACCTTCCCACCAACAACACGCGATGAACTCCAAGCCTAACTTGATAATGATTCACGGTCAGATGCCGCGGTGTGGCACGAATTTTCTGATCGATGTGCTATCGCACCACGCGGACCTTGAGCGCTCGCCGAACGAGATATGGGAGTTTCACCATCTGCCGAACGCAGACCTGTTGGACACGTACTTCGAGCGGTTGCGTGCGTCGAAGCATATGCGACAGTTGGATGTAACTCGGCTTCGCAAGCATTTTGGCGACGCGTGGATTGCATACCTGAAGGAGTTCCAGCAGGACGCGAACAAGACCCTGCTGTTGAAGCAGCCGACCGTCGACAATCTGGAGTACTTCTTCGAGTACTTTCCGAACGCAAAGTTGTTGATGATCGTGCGAGACGGGCGAAATGCGGTGGCGAGCGGTATGAAGGCCGGGTTCGTCGCGCCGCCTCCGTTCCGCTGGACCAATCGGCACAGCTGGCGACGG
>JAJSAJ010000678.1 GCA_024274855.1 Planctomycetota bacterium
GGGAGCGGGTGCGGGTGCTGGTGCGCAACTGTCCGCCTACGTAGCTGGATCGGTGTCCGACGCTCCGACGGCAGATGACCTTGCTGGTCCCGGTTGGACAGTCATCAGCGTGAGCCTGGACGTTTTTGTGATTGGAGGCGAATTTGGTGGTGGCAAGGGCTGCAAAGAACTCGGAGGCGGACTTGGTGCAGGGCTTGGCGCCAGCATCTCGACCGAGGTCACATATACAACGCTCTACTCTCAATCCTACGCGTCTTTCGATGCACGGTTGGGATGCGGCGTCCGGAAGGCCATCTGTGACTGCCCGAAAACGTATGTAGGTTTGTCCAATAGCGTTGTCGACACACCGGCAGGCGCCCGTTAGATCGCGTCTCGTCCTAGGGGGGCCGTAACTTTGATAACCTTGAGAATTAAGGTATTGTGGATCTTAGATGCCGTTTACACAATTACGGGCCTTGGCCAATGCGCGTTTGTCGCCATAGCTTTCCTTGGTGGTGTCGATGAGAGGTCTTTCTCGAGTGTGAACGACGGTGGAGTTGAGCGTGTGTGTGGGCTCCTGTTTTTTATCGCAATAACCTGTATGTGGAATGCACTTGCTCTTGGAGCACTGAGTTTTTTTCCTCGGGCACTGGGGTCCGTACTCTCTGGCGTGGTGTCGTTGCGCTTACAGTGTGTTTCTTTCCGCTCATCTTTGTCGTCCACTACTTCCTTTTCGGTAGGCGAAGATTTCGGCAGTGGCCTAGTGTTAGTGTTTAGTCCGTTAGCAATCGTGTTCCAAAGGAGAAGAGTAGGAAAGCAGTTGGGTCGTGACGGTGAGAAGGCATGTGGCGCAACCGGCAGGGGACGCTTGGAGTGGCGGGTAGAATCGCCAGTGACTCTATACTAAAGGGGAAAAGTAATGCGCGGGTCTTCTCCCCCGAAGCACGCCGGAGCGAGGGGGAGCGGCGTTCGGGCAAGCGCGACACCGTTCGGCGCGTTGCTCTGCACACAATCGGTGACCGAAAGCCGTCATTTCAGTCTTTTCCCCCTCCGCACGTACGAACCGCCAGCCCGGTGGGCTGGCGATCGATTCTCTTAACCGGCCGGTCCATGCTGCTGCCTTCCCGGTTCTTCCGTGGCCGACGTGTCTGACCCATGTCACAATAACCCATAAGCCATACGCGCCTGCCGATTCCCAAGAAGCGGGTACACGGTTAAGCCGTAACGTCACCACGTCGAATGCCGCCGAACGTCAGTCCCGAAGGGACGCCCCTATCACAGCCCGGAGTTACGTCGTGTACTAATCGCCGTAGCAGACGACGGAGCCGTTCTTGAGGCTCAGGAACAGCCGGCCATCGGCGGCAGCCATCCCATCGAAAACGGGTAACGCTGGAAGTTTTGTTTCGAATTGCGTCTGACCATCGCTGTTCGAATCCAGTCGAAGAAACGACCCTTTGTTTCCCCTGAACGCTGCCAATGCCTCGGCCGGGTTTTGGTACGCCAGTATATTCGTCGCTTTCTTACCCAGGTCGCGCGGTCCGGCGACTGCCAGTTGGTTCGAGCCCAGCACCATGGCACGCACGATCAGCGAGTTGGAGTTAGACCATTGGGGTGCCGGTTTGGTCGGTTGGTTTCGTTTCTTCTTTGTCTTGCGCCCGCGGCGCGAGATACCTGGTGCTTCTTTTTTTGAGTCGGAAGTGCGATTGCTACAGAACAAGTGATAGGCGTCCGCATTGTGGCCAACGGGCCCACCTGCGACCGTCTGCCGACCGTATCCGTACACCAAACCTTTGTCGAAAGACAGAATCCGACCGGCGGGAAACCGGCGAGCCGCATTTGCCCACCCGCCCCAGCCCGCGTCCGGCATTCCCTGCCCCACGACCCAGTACGATCGGACAAACCACTCTTCGCCCAAGAATCCCGTAATAGAGAACAGATGAGGTGCCGTCGTTTTTGTCTGATGACCTTGGCGATCGAACGTGAAATACTTCAGGAAAACCAGGTTACCATCGCCAACCAGCACGTCCGATGTCGTGCCTTTCATATTGAAACGGGATTCAGGAACCAGCTGCTCACCGGTTTTCGGATCAAGGTCGCAGATAACGGTTCGGGATTGCTGTTTTCCGGTGATCGGATCGAGTGCATAGAGCACGATACCTCCGTCTAGAAAAGTCGACCGCCCTGCGGTGACGTACAGGATATTGTTCTGGATGAGCACGCTGCCATGTGCGGGCCAGGTCGATTCGATCTGCCCGTAGGCATCGACCAGTCGCTCGGCCGGCGCGGCGCGAAATCGCCAGATCAATGTGCCGTCGCGGGAGTTCAGGCTGTAGGTCCATCCGTCGGCCGCACCGAAGTAGACTCGGCCTCGGTAGATGGTTGGCGCGCTGTCGATGCGGCCACCGGCCGTGAATTGCCAAAGTGATTGTCCGTCGCCCGCATCGAGAGCATTCAGTGCGTGCAAGTCCGTTGACGCGACAAACACCGTTTCCCCGACGATAACCGGCTGCGTCAAGCGACCACCCAGATCCGTTGCCCAAAGTTGTTTGGGCGCACTCGGCAAAGGAGACGTTGTTGCGCCGCTACGCGCTGGATCGTGGCGGTACATGGGCCAGTTGGCCTTGTCGGACACTTCGTCGGTCGCGCCGGCATCGACGCTCGACTGCTCCTGGTGTGGGCCTTGAACGAGGACTGGATGTGCGGGTTGTGGCATCCCGACGGTCGCTTCACGGCGTGGAGCCGCAGCGAAGAACCCGGGCGATTTCACCGTAAGAAAACAGGCACACGCGTCGGGTGGGGCATAGAGGAATCCATTGGCCGGAATGATTCCGAACTCGCAGGTTCCACGAATCCAACTGTTGTTGCTCAGCCATTTGGCTTTGTCCAGGCTGAGTACTTCGATTCCCGACTTGCCGGTGAATATAAAACGTTCGGATGCCTTATCGCGATAACAGCGATGGTGTGGCATCCCAACGCGAGGTGCTTTTGTGTCGAGTTGTTTGACAAGTTTACCCGTCTTGATATCCAGACCCTTGAACGTCTTGCCGACCCAGACCGTGGTACCGACCACGAATAGATCGACTGGCGAGTTATAGCCTTCCGAACAAGGTGAAGACCAAAGGAGCGAGCCGTCTTCGGTTGAGTATGCACAAAGTGTGCTCTTGCCGGATCGTGGAAATCCAGGCTCATTCCATCCATTGACGCCCCATTCGATGGAGCCTTTGGCCGGTCCCGATTCAGCGGATTTTCCGAGATCCCGATCCGCGCATAGAAGAACCTCGTCAGTCGCCACGAGCGTGGGCGCCGAAAAGGCCATTCGCCGTTTCGGCGTGGCGCGAGGCGTGTTCCAGAGTTCGTCACCTGATTTCGCGTTCAGGCAAACGACTCCTTCCGTACTCTGGTAATAGACGCGAGTTCCCCTGACGGCGAGTGTCAGCGGCAGGATGAACTCCTTGGTGCAGTCTTTTTTCCAAAGCTGTTTCCCGGACTGCGCGTCGATCGCCAGGACATAACGATACCTGGCCGGCGCCGGCTCCCCACGCTCAAACAAGCCTTGGCCGCGCCGATTCACCTCGGACGTTCCGACCACCAAATAGAGCACGTTCTGATCAAGAAGAATCTCTTCCGTCCGTTGCGTATCGTTGTACTCCATCAGTTGCCGGCCTGTTGCGCCGTCCAACGCGACAACCGGTGCCGCGAGGCCGCGCGTGACATAGACCCGATCGCCCACGGCCACAAGCCGGCGAGGCAGATGGGCCGGGCCCGCGCGAAAATGCCGTAAAGGATCGACCCAGTTTGTGATTGGCTGCTTCCACAGCAATGTGCCATTAAACGCGTCGCGGGCAACCAGTTTCCAGTTGCCGGCGAAACGGATCGATGCGAGTGGTGCTTCATCGATTACATAATAGATGCGGCCTTTGGCACAGACCGCCGCACTCAAACTGGCCAAGCCTTCGTGTGTCCTGGCCCATCGAGGTTCCGAGACCCACTGAATCGACCTCGGAATCGCGACTCGGCTGTCCCGAGCTACCGCATTGTTATCCGGGCCATGAAGAAAGTGTGTCCAATCGTCAATTTCCGACGGCCAGGACTTTGTGAAGCGAGTCCATCCATTGTCGTGCCGAATGTCCTCAGCTCCCAGTGCACGCAGTTGGCTGGTCAGAGATTCATCATGCGATGCGTTTGGTGGATCGGCCGCTGCTTTGACATAGGCGACACCTCCCGGTACCAAGACACGGAGTATCTCCTTGTTTTAGACCGTCTTGCCGTTCGAGCTGACCAACAGATTGACTAGATCGTTTGTGTAGGGCAGGTTCCGGCCGTCAAAGTGGTAAATCGACACCTTGCCATAGTGGCCGGTCGCCTGGACATTGGTTCTGGCTTGTTGCACTTGTTTCGCGTCAGCCGTCAGACCTTGAACCAAGTAGCGGTTATTGAGTAGCAGGCTTGCCGTTTCTTTTCCGTCCTCGCATCCAATATGGACAATCAGCCCGCCTTGAATGCCGGACTGTTCCACGACGTCGGTCATGTTGCCGGCCAACGACGGCTGGGGAACAGGAACAACCAGCAGCAGCGTGGATAACAACATCACAAGAGATTGCAGCGAGACGTGAGACGTGACTTGTCGAATCATGTTCTATACTCCGGTTGGTGTGACGGGTTGTCGGTCCATCTTTTGGTTACAAGGAATCCAGTACAACGGTCTTGGCATCATACATCGTAACATCTGCCGTACGGTCAAAATACTGAGATGAGGTGTTTATAGCGTGGAACAAGCGGTATGGTAAGCGTAGGCGCTCGGATTGTCGATCGAGTGGTCGCCGGGTGGAGTGGCTGAGGTGTAGGGTGTGACAAGCTCGCGGCATCGACCTTGGCAACTGGCAACCACGGTATTGCGAGCGCCGGCACACCACCATCCGGTTACAACGCGCCCATACGCTGGTCATCATTTCAGTGTTATGTCGCGCTGGTCGAGTGCGGCATCCGTTGAGGAAGTGCCGATCCAACACCCGGCTGGGATGCACCAGAATGGGACGAGTAGCGCCCGGCAATACGCATTCTCACTTGCCACGCGGTTCTTGGTGTGCCGGCGCTCGCCTTGAACGTTGCGGATGATGGAGAACTCTCGACGGCGAGCTGGTCACACCCTACGGCTACGGCTCTACACTAAAGGGAAAAGTCTTTTGCGCCGGAGAACGCACGATGCATCCGCGGCGATCGAGATGCGTTATTAAGGCTGTGTATGTGAGGTTGGTGACGATCCGTTCTTGGGGTTATTCGGATCATTGGCGAACAGGTGCATCGCCTCGGGACAGCCGTACATGGTGGTCGAATAGGTTTTGCCAAGGCCGGGTCGCGACGTTGGGGCGACCAGCAAGCGGTCGAACTTGGCTTTCCAGGCTTTGCGGAGAATCCGAAGCTGCTCGGCATCGCCGGTCATGGTGACGCTGTTGACCAGCGCCATCATGATCACGCCTGCCTGGCGTCCGGGGCCCGAGCCCGATTTCGGGCAGGAAGTGTAACGCCAGCCGCTGAATTGTTCTTCCCACGTATCTCGGTTCATGTGCGTTACGCCGCGCCGCACTGCTTCGGGGATGCGAGGATCGCCCGTCAGTTCATAGTATTTGCTCAAGCCATTCAATCGAATTGCGCCGATGAACGCTGCTTCTCCCCAGTGTTTGGTTTTGCAATTACAATGGCCCGCGGGGAGTCGATAGCGCCACCCGCCCGTCTTGGGATCCTGTTCTGAAAGGGCATCGTCAGCCAGCAGTTTCATTGCCTTCAGATAGCGTTGATCGAAGTTCAGCTCGTACGCGCCCGCAATGGCCAGCATGGTCCAGCCGTTTACGCGGCCGGAGTGGCTCCCCCCTTTGAACCTGAATTTCCTATCTTCAACGAGCCGCACCAGGTTGGCGCCGATCTTCTCGACCGTTTGCTTCATCCAAGGGTCGCCGGTCAGAAAATAGTCGTAGACCATGCCCTGGGTCCAAATGTGTCCCAGGTTGTAGGGATCAAGACAGAGATACGGACGTTTGCTCACGCCAATACCAAGCGACACATATAGTTCACGAATGCGGTCC
Organism: Planctomycetota bacterium; assembly: GCA_024274855.1. Classification (GTDB taxonomy): domain Bacteria; phylum Planctomycetota; class Planctomycetia; order Pirellulales; family Pirellulaceae; genus JAJSAJ01. The sequence goes on from JAJSAJ010000678.1 coordinate 6,060, forward strand.
ACCGGATAAAAACCGCTGACGTGCCCAACGCAATGCTCGTGAACCATCCCGGTCCTGATTGGGTAGCTGGTGTTTTTGCCGACCGTCTTGTGGAAGTACTCGGTCAGTTCCGAGTTGACGAATTGGATCACATCAACCTCGCTTGTATGCCGCGCGGCGGTATCACCAACGTAGAAGTACCTCGGGTCGCCGGTTCGCGCGAACTGGACCAAAATGTGTTTTGGTGTGTCGTATTCGTGGTTGCCCCAGTTGCAACCGCGTTCGCCCCACCAGTCACCCCAGTTCATGGCGCCATAGTCACGTTGAAGTTCGATGCTGTTCAGGTAGCCATTGACGAACAAGTTCTCTGCCCAGCGATCGTAGGATTCCATTGTGGGGCCGCCGGCTGCGGGAATGGGGCCCCAGACGCCCGTGGCGATAGCCTGCCGTGGATCGGCCGCGGGCACCAGCGGCGCGTTCGCACAGCAGGCAAGTGATGCGCCGTCACCCCGCATGTCCAGCCAGATTCGCCATCGACGCGACTGGCCGGTCCGCAGTCGGTAGCAGTTGCCATCGAACAGGTATTGATGCTTATACCAAGGTCCCATGTGATCGAAGGTTCCGGGTGAAAACTTGGGAAACAGCCCGATCTTCAGCCCCTGGGTGTCTGACTCAAGGCTCTTCGGCCATTGCTGCCAGAAGCTACGTACTGCGACGGCTACCGAGCCGGTGCCACTGGTCAGCTCGGCCCATCCCGGAGCTTTCAGCTTAATGGGTTTATTCGCGTTGAACTGAACGGTCTGGTCATCGATTTGCAGCAGGCGAACGTTGCCTCGGTCTTGGTTCTCCGATCCGCCGCCGATGTGAAAGTCTTTCGGCGACGTCCGTGGAATGATTTCAAGTGAGAGTTCGCGGAGTCGATGGACGACGCCGGTTTCCGCGTCGACCAGCAGTTGCGGCTCCAGAAATACTTTCGAAAGACCGGCGAAGACGGATACGCGGAGCCGGAAACCGAGTAGGCGAGCTCCATCGGGCCTGCGAAAGGCTCCTTGCATAAGCAGCGTTCCGCGGACAGGGCCGCTCGATTCCACGACACTCGATTCCACGACGCCTCGGCAGCGGCGGCCTTGTTCATCGGTCAGCACGAATTGGACGTCGAATTGATCGCTGATGTCCAACAACGCGTCGGCTGCCGGCCTGATCCGAATAGTTCCTGTCTGGATGACTCCCTTCCCCTTGTCAATCGTGTTTACCGGCACGGGTGGCGCCGGCTGGCGCCCATGATCGTTCCAGGTAAGTGTGAACCTCGCTGTGCCATGTGGCGCAGGTGCCGCCTGGAACTCGATGAGGACCCAACGAGCGCTGTCGTCCTTCCAGCGAGCCAATACGGTTGCCTGGCACGGCACTTTCTCACCAGTTTCGTCGCTCAGAAAGAAACGCGATCCGTGGGGCGCTGAAGCGATGGCGAGTGGAACCCCGCCCGCTACCGGTCGTTGCCCGGAGAGCCCGGTCGTATTTCGGACGGTCACTGCGAGTCCCCGGCCGCCTTGGGCCCGAGCCGGCGCAAAGGTTGGCAAAACCAATGCCAGGACAAGAGCAGACGCGCCGGCCTGTACGGCCAATCGTGACACCGCACCGAAATAATGTCGGATTCGAGTTCGGTAAGTGACTGGGGCAAGGAAGTTGCGACGA
>JAJSAJ010000679.1 GCA_024274855.1 Planctomycetota bacterium
GGCCTAGTATATCGCTCGACAAATTGTAAGAATCGTCGTTGGAACTGCCCATCCCAGGATTTTCGTGTGGATTGCAAGTCCCTTTGGGAGGGCCAGACACGGCCGTTCACCTGTTTCCGCCGGAGGAACGATGATGAGACACTCTTTTGATTCAAGCTGGCGCATTGCACGGGCCGCTCTGGTGCTGATGGCGTCGATCGCCAGTTTTGCCCTGGCGACCCCCCCCGGCCCATGCCAGACGTCAGATACAGGCACTTGTCAAGACACCTGTCAAGAGTCCGAGAACGATGTGAGGAACAGCAAGGCCATGTCCGTCACCAAAAGCCCATTTGGAAAACTGCCCGATGGGCGACAAGTCGATCTGTATACGTGCACCAATGCGCAGGGGATGGTCGTTCAAGTCATGAACTTTGGTACCATTGTCGTCCAGGTGCGGACGCCAGACAAAGCTGGGCGTCTAGCCAACATCAATCTGGGATTCGATAAGTTAGACGGCTACCTGGGTGGTCATCCCTATTTCGGTTCGACCGTCGGACGGTACGCGAACCGGATCGCTAAAGGCCACTTTACACTTGACGGAAAGCGATATGACTTGGCCACCAACAATGGACCGAATCATTTGCATGGTGGAAAAATCGGGTTCAACCGAGTCCCTTGGGATGCCAAGCCCGTCCAAACCGATCAGAGCGTGGGCGTTCAGTTCACGTACACCAGCAAAGACGGCGAAGAAGGCTATCCTGGAACACTTAAGGCAGTCGTGACCTACAGCCTGACCAACCAGAATGAAATGCGGATCGACTATGTCGCCACAACCAACAAACCGACTCCTGTCAACTTGACCAATCACTGCTACTGGAATCTGGGTGGTGCCGGCAGCGGAACGATTCTGAATCATGTCCTGACACTCGCAGCCGATCAATACCTGCCGGTCGATTCCACATTAATTCCTACCGGCGAACTCGCTCCGGTCCGCAATACGCCATTTGATTTTACGACGCCTCATACGATCGGCTCACGCATCGATAAAGTCGTTGGCGACCCACCCGGCTATGACCATTGTTTCGTACTGCGAGGCCAAGACGGTACACTCGCTTTGGCAGCCAAAGTCGAGGATCCCAAGAGCGGGCGCATCATGAAAGTCTACACAACACAGCCAGGCATCCAGTTCTATACGGGGAACTTCCTGAGCGGTGGCCCATCCGACGCTGGGAACAAGCAGCACGAAGCGTTTTGCCTGGAAACACAACACTTTCCAGACTCGCCGAATCAACCGAGATTCCCGAGTGTCATCCTTCGTCCCGGTCAAACGTACCGCCAGACAACCGTAATGCAGTTTTCTACCGCCAAGACGAAGTAAAGCCTCACCCCCGCACTGCACGGCCCTTGGGGGAAGTGCTCGCACGGAGGCGGCAGGGCTGCAACCAACCCATAATTCCCGCAATCGCGGCGTGGTACCTCGCCTTCGGCCGTGACTTCATGGCGACCAGAGATCGCGTGCCCCCCTCTACTACTACTTATACGGTCTTAATTCTCATCTCTTCAGCGGGCCGCCCAAAAAAAGAATGTCCACCTGTGGCTCTGCCCCGAAAGGGTTGCTTGATGCGAGGGCTGGAGTATAATGGCGTTTTGCGGTGGAGTCGCATCAGGCTGTTGGCTTTCGGGCAAGAATGCCCGTTTTCTAGTCATTCGTTTCGTTGTTTCTTTCTCCTGGAGTTCTGTAATGATGCAATCTTTCTTACGAACGCGGGGGCGCCGGCATTCCGGA
>JAJSAJ010000680.1 GCA_024274855.1 Planctomycetota bacterium
CTCGAATTGGAATTGGCTTCCGCTCTCGGGGACGACGCAATGCAACCGAGTGCGCACCGAATTCACCGGCGGCGTCTCATCTTGCCAGCCTTCGCAGAGCAACTGAAGATCGCCGTGGATAACGCCATTGATCATGAACTGGTGGAGATGCGAGTTGGTCCAGCCCATTGCCGTTTGGATGTGCTCATGCAGCTTGTCCAGAGTGCACTCCTTGACCTGAATTCGTCGCCACATCGGGGGCTCGGATTCGAGTAACGTGATCTTGAATTGGTAGAGCCGCTCAGACTTGGGAATTGACTCGATGCCATGCGGTTCGTCCATCGCTTTCGTCGCACGCTCAACAATCCTCCGAAACGTATTCCGCTTCCTGCCGTCTTCCGCATTCGGAATGGCGTCACTGGCCTTTTGGCGGATCGTCTCCAGATCACCGGCCGTGAAAGGAATTGACCGAGTCCTCTTGTCGTCCAACTCCAAACGGTCGGCAAGCTCGGAAAAGATCTCCGCGATGGCCCTCCGTTGAGCGTACGTAAAGAGGGCGTTGTTTGTCGGCTCTGACGCCCTGCTTACCTCGCTCTTTGTTTGTGGGGATTCAACAGGAGGCTGACTGCCATCCGTCGACTCGGATGTTTCACGGCTGCTTTCACCCGATTGGCTAATCTCGGACAGCAGCTTGAATGCCTTACGAGGTTGCTGATATCCCAGAACCGACAGCAGAATCTCGTTGACATCGAAACTGACATCGTAGGGTGACAACTCTCTCTCGACCAGCCAGTACTTGGCGTGAGTGACCAGGTCGTTCATTGAACCGGTGACGGAACGATTTAGAGCTTTGGCAAATGTGACACGGCCGCTTGCTGGAGCGATGAATCGCTGGTAGACGAAGGCTTGTCCGTCATCCTGCATGAATTCGCGGATATTGTCCAAGGCCCGCTGGATAAACCGGCTGTCGTCGGTGAGCCCCTTGGCATACATCACTACCGAGTAAAGCGATTGCGTGTTTGTCAGAATGATGTATTGCGTTCGATCTGCCGAAAACAGATTTGCCGACCAGTCGGCATAGGGATTATCGTCGCACGGCAACGACAGGAGGCTGCCAGCCTTTACTTTTACTTTCTTGGCAAGCTTCTGGGAGAGGCGAAAGATCATCGGGTTATCAGACCATTCTCTTGGCTAATGAAATGAATATACTCAGCAGCCTATTCGCCGTGTCAACGCTGTCAAATCATCAAAAGCATCCGGGGAAAGGACCGTGAATGATTCCCCGCCGCTCCCCTGATAATAGAGATCGCGGAGCCTATTTCAACTCCCTGACGAACTTGATTACCACCCGAATAGAGGGGCTGGCCGTCCGTTTCGGCCGTTCGGATTTTGTTGGTTCAGCAACGTGCTGAACCGTGACGTCACAGCGCAAGACCTTCGGGGCTTGGCTGGGCGGGGCTTCCTGGTAGACTTGGAGCGTGTGGCACTTGCCGACTGCAACAGCGCCAGGCAGCGCGGTACCCGTTGTTTGGCCGGACCTTGCGGACGCTGGTTTTCTGAAGCGATTGGCACTGTCGGAGTGTTCGTAAAGCTGGCATCAGGCAAGGCGGGGAAAGTCACAGAGCGGCCGGGCCGCAACCAACTCCAAGCTACCGCTCGGGCCCCAATGGTCCGCTCCCGTTGGTCACTGAAACTTGGGCCTTGATCGCAATCCGGTCCAGCAGCGGGCAAACAGGTTCCGGCTGCAGTTCCAAACCTCTTGTAGTGTCCTGGATTACACCATGTCCCGCTCGGCAAGCGGGACCTACCTGGACCACCTTACGATCAAGGCCGAAACTTGTTAAAAAGACTTAACGATCTTTGAAACTAGGTAACTGTTTAGCCGTCTGCAGTTGGATTTGTATTTCGCTGCTGTTTTTTCGGCTGATCGACCCCAACGGCCTTGTGCCGTTGGTGAGCGAGTCTATTGAGCTAAGGTCGGTGTGTCATGCCGACGGCCGCTCCCTCCCCGCCGCCAAAGGCGGCGGGGAGGGAGCGGAAAGGGTTTTTCGTCACATGCTTTTTAGCTCGAGAGACTTATTCACCCATGGGACAAGCCCATGGGGGTCCTTCGACCAACGCGCATTCTCCATTTGGCTAAAGTGTAACGAAACTAGTAATACAGAATAATGTAAGTCCTTAACTGGTAAGGCTCTGCGAGAGTGGCGGAATTGGCAGACGCGCTGGATTTAGGATCCAGTGCCGCAAGGCGTGGAGGTTCGAGTCCTCTCTCTCGCATTTTGCTTGTTTTATAGGGTCAAACGGACTGCGAAGGGCCTGAAATGGCCCGTTGTCGTTTTCGTGGTGATTCGTCCAACCAGTAGCCCCTCAGCGATCAAGTTCCTAGCAAAACGGCAAGGACTTTTCAGGCACTTCGACTTACCACGTAATTTCAACGCTAAATGAACGTTGGACCTTCGCGAAGTTTGTGCAGTTCTGAATGGTGCCGGTGCAGGGAGGTTCACTGCGGGACTGCTCCGCCAGCTAAAGCAGGCGGCTTCTTTTCGGGAACGTCGTGTCGGAGTGCCGGCTCGTCCGGGTTGACGGACTTGTTCCCCAGATACAGGAGCTCTGTTCTTAGGCCCCTTCCAAGTGCCTGATTCAAACACGCCAAGAACTCAACGTTACGCTGAACCAGTACACGATGACACCTCGCACAAGTCGTCCAAATCGTCGAAAATCATTGAAAACTGATCCTTGCTTCCTGCGATTTTCTTCCTCAGGGCTGTGACGGAGGGATCGCTACCGACAGGCGTCCTTGCCTGTGTTCGAACGAGCGACACCACCAATTATTGAATCGAATGAGACTGAACTAGCCTCGACATGAGCTGCCTGATCAGGAACTTCCCCATTGCACGGGGACGAAGTCTGGCTCAATCGTATCGGTCATCAGAATATTGCGTTTCAAAAAGTAGTGAACCTCCGTCGGCGACTTGGGAGCGGGCAACGTGATCCGCTGCCACTGATCGCCATCATGCGTGTAAAGAACCAACTGCGTCTCCACAGCGCTCTGCACCAACTCCTTGGCTAGTTCGGGGCGTTGATCGCGGTCCACGACCGCAAGAACGACTTCGCCAATCGATTCGTCGACCTTCACCGACGGCAGGTACTTTACTCGCAAATCCTTGTACGCTTGGCTGGATTCGGATCCGACAAGCACCAGGAGCGGTTGCCGTTGATCAACGGCGCGCTTGTATGCCTCCTCGTACGTGCGAGTGGGAATTCCGCTGGTGCTAAGAATAGCCACATGCAGGGCTAGGTGTGCGGTCAGTGCGACCATGGTAGTTTGACCTCCAAATTGTCTGTTCTGCAAAAACGATTTTCGGAATCGACGAGGCACGGTGAGTGCCTGGCGCCAATACTCGATAACACCTTGTCTGGTCCATGAAGCCAAATGCCCGGCAGATTGTCATCGTGCCAAAGAGAGCTCACCGAGACAGTGAAGATTGTGAGACCAAACGTGAACGATAGGCCTGTAACAACTTCACCTGGGCAGCAGATTCACGATTCCGCTGGTCACGACACGCCTCGTCGGGTCGGTGTGAACGTTGGCGATTTGCCCGGTAGCCTGACGGTTGAGAGGACAGTATGTGTCGCGAAGACTTGACTATATACGAAGCCTGGATTGACGTGCCAGGGGGTGGAAACGGATTCACCAAGCTGCGAAATCACTACACCCCAGAGCTACTACAACCTCAGACACAAGAGTGTCCGGTCAATAGCAGGGCAAACAACGTCCGTGTAGAATGAGCCGGTTCGGCACTGTCAGTCGAAGTTGCCACAGATTGACCACACTTCAAGTTCTGAGCACTGCAGAAAAAAGGAGATGTGATGCACAGGTACGTGCGTTCAGTGATTAGCCCTGGTGTGATCTGGTCCGCTGTATTGCTAATTCTGACTGCCGGCACATTGGCCGAGGACTGGCCGCATTGGCGTGGTCTGCGGCGCAACGACCTTTCAAGAGAAACATCTGGTTGGTCCGCGGGCCGCTGGAGAATTGGCAAGCCTGCCTGGACCGCACAGGTCGGATTGGGGTCGACGTCTCCGGTAGTCGCCGACGGCAAGCTCTATGTTCTCGGTTGGGACGCTGGACGAGACCATCTGACGTGCCGTGATGTGAAGACGGGAGACCGCCTGTGGTCGATCAGTTATGCATGTCCAAAGTACGGACGCCATGCGGTGGGTGATCAGGGGATGTATGCGGGGCCGACGTCGACGCCCGAGTACGACTCGGAAACGGGCTACCTGTATACGCTGAGCACCGATGGCAACCTGAACTGCTGGGATGTGCACAACCGCGGCAGGAACGTATGGAGCCTGAATCTGTATGACAAGTACCAAGTGCGGCGGCGGCCGAAAGTGGGACGGCGGTCGCGGCGCGATTACGGCTATACGACATCACCACGGGTCTACGAGGATTCGCTGATTGTCGAAGTGGGCTCCGACGCGGGCAACCTTGTCGCCTTCGACAAACGGACCGGAAAACAGCAATGGACGTCACAGAACAAAGATCCGGCCGGCCATACCGGCGGGCTGGTCCTGATCGAAGTCGCACGGCGTCCCTGTGTTGCGGTCTTAACGCTGAAAAACCTGGTCGTCACGCGAGTCGATTCCAAGGACCATGGCGAAACGGTTGCAACGTATCCATGGATTACCGATTTCGGAAACAACGTCGTGACACCTGTTGTGGTCGGTCAGGATATCTTGATCACAAGCGCGTACAACCACATGTCTATGTGTCGACTGCACATTTCATCCCGGAGTGCCAAGAAAGTGTGGGAAACAAGAGTGGCCTCGGGGGTCTGTACTCCGGTGATCATCCGCGACGCAGTCTATTGGGCCTGGCGAGGCGTGCACTGTCTTGACTTGGCGACTGGCAATGAGCGGTGGTCGGGTGGTACCGTTGGGGCACCCGGTTCGTGTATCGTTACGGCTGACGAGCGCCTGGTGATTTGGGCAAATCGGGGGGAGCTGAGCCTGATCGAAACGGGTGACCGGTCTCACGGCCAATACACCGAATTATTCAAGAGATCCGATCTGGGACGCAGCGAGGCGTGGCCCCACATCGTACTGGCCGGTGGGCGGTTGTTCTGCAAAGACAGAAACGGCAACCTGGCATGCCTGAGGATTCAGTAATTGGCGTGTCTGGTGTTGCTCGGATCGCACACGCTGCTGCCATCGTCGATCAATGCGGCAACATTCAATCAAAAAGTCTGGGTGGAAAAATGGGTCAAGATACGCTACACGCGGTAACCGGGGCATTTGGCTATTCCGGAAAGTACATTGCTCAGCGTCTTCTGGCTGCCGACAAGAGCGTGATGACACTCACGAATTCCACTGATCGAGCCAACCCGTTTGGCGATCGCGTACGGGCGGTGCCGTTCCATTTTGACGAACCGGAAAAGCTGACGGAATCGCTCCGCGGAGTCTCGGTCCTCTACAACACGTACTGGGTCCGTTTTAACCATCGCGGCTTCACCCACGCAGACGCCGTTCAGAACACGCGGACACTTTTTACTGCCGCGAAGACAGCGGGCGTGAAACGAGTGGTTCACGTGAGCATCACAAATCCGTCCGAGGATTCTCCGCTCGAGTATTTCAGTGGGAAGGCGAAACTCGAGCGTGCCTTGTTCGAGACTGGCCTGTCACACGCCATCCTGCGACCAACAGTCCTGTTTGGTAAGGAGGACATTCTGGTCAACAACATCGCCTGGGCTTTACGTCGATTGCCGGTGTTCGGTGTCTTTGGCAACGGCCAATACAAGTTGCAGCCAATCCATGTCGACGACCTTGCGGCGCTGGCCGTCGAGCAAGGAGAAAAGGCGGATAATTGTGTCATTGATGCCATTGGACCCGAGACGTTCACCTATCGAGAACTCGTCGCGACGGTAGGCGAGATCATTGGCAAGAAGCGGCTGATCATATCGGTGCCTCCGATCGTCGGGTATGCCGTCGGGTGGGTACTCGGGAAATTGGTGCACGATGTGATGGTCACACGCGAGGAAATCGCAGGCTTGATGGCCGGTCTGCTTTGTGTTGCATCAGCTCCGGCCGGGCAGACCAAGCTGACCGACTGGGCTCGGGAGCGGTCGTCAACGCTTGGCTTGCGCTACACGAGCGAACTTGCACGGCGGCGAGACAGGCAGGCGGAATACCGAAGCAACTGACACCGAATCTACCAACCCCCCCGCCCGGTAACACCGGGCCGGGGTGAACGCCTTGTTCGAGTAAGCCGCTGGCTCGGCCGGTTTGATACCGACCACCGCAATGCGGATCGCTAGTATGACGTGTTGCCGGCCATCTTGTGCCAAGCTTACACCCTACTTCTGGCTCCAGCGAATCGACAGACCCTTCTTGAGGGTTGTGCAAGGTGCAAATCGATGCCAAATCTGTTCTGGTTTGGCCTTGACCCGGGGGGCTGGGAGCGACTAAGGTCTGCCCGCTATTCTCTTTCCGGCCCACTGTGCATACCGGAATCGGCAGTTGACACATGGAGGTGTCTACCGGTTTTTGGTGCCCATGGACCCGTTGCATGGAGCATGTCAGGCATGAAGCCACGACGCTTAATTGTTATTTGGATGCTTGGTCTGCAGGCTTGTGTGGGGTGCAATTCCACGCTGATGCGATCGCAGAGCCCCGAATCGGATCAGTTGCAGGAAATGGCCCTGCAAGAGCAGGATGACTCGGTGCAGTTGATCGGCGACATCACGTTGCCGGCGCAAACTGGGTATCTAAAGCTGGAGGGTGTAGGGCTTGTAACCGGTTTGGACGGCACGGGTAGCGACCCGCCTGCGTCAGGGCTCCGTGCGTCGCTAGTTGGAGAAATGCAAAGCCACGAGGTGCGCGGGCCGGACAAGGTACTGGCCTCGAAAAACAACGCGTTGGTCGTCGTCAATGCTTACCTGCCACCCGGAGTTCAGAAGGGCGACCGAATGGACGTCAAAACTGTAATTCCAGCCGGCTCGAAGACGACCAGTTTGCGTGGTGGGTACTTGATGCGATGTCGGCTGAGGGAAATGCGGGTCATGGACCACCGAATTCGAACAGGTCATGTAACGGGTCTTGCCGAGGGGCCGGTCTTGGTTGATGCGATTTACAAGGGCTCGGATGACGAGTCGGCGGAGACGGAGGGCCGAGTTCTAGGTGGTGGTACGGCTCGAGTGACTCGATCACTTGGCTTGGTGCTTCGTGCCGAGGAGGCTTCGCCGCGCGAGAGTGCTCGAATTGGAATGACGATCAACCGACGGTTCCGCCAGGTCGATCGTGACGGAAAGTTAACGGTCGCCAAGCCGGTACGCGACAATTACGTCGAACTGACAGTACACTCAAGGTATAAACACAACATCGCTCGGTACTTGCGGGTGATTCGAAGCGTTGCTCTGCGAGAATCGGCGTCGGACCGGATGACGCGTCTGCAATCGTTGGGGCATCGTCTTCTGGAGCCAACATCGGCAGCACGAACAGCTTTGCAGTTGGAAGCGATTGGTGATGAGGCGATCCCCGCCCTGACCAAAGGATTGGCCTCGAACGACATCGAAGTCAGGTTTTACGCAGCCGAAGCGTTGGCCTACTTGGACCAGGAGAAGGCCGCACCGATTCTCGGCGAGATTGCGGCCGACGAACCTGCGTTCCGTTGGCACGCTTTAACGGCATTGACGGCCATGGACCATGTTGTGGCGTATGAAGCGCTGACAGATCTTTTGCATTCACAGAGTGCTGAGACACGATACGGGGCCTTTCGGGCCTTACGAACGCGTAATCCAGCCGACCCGTTGGTCAAAGGGGAGTCCCTGGGGCGGGATTTCTCGTATAACGTGGTCTGTTCCGATGGGCCACCGTTGGTTCACATATCCAAGAGCAAACGGCCTGAAATCGTACTGTTTGGCCAGCATCAACCGATGCTGCCACCCGCCTTTTTGTTCGCGGGTAAACAGATCATGGTCAAGGGGCTGCGCGACGGAAGGCTAAGGATCACTCGGTTCGGAATCGGCAAGAACGAGGATCATGTCGAAGTCATTCCGGCCGATCTCGATCAGATGATACGGACCGTTGCACGCATGGGGGGCGGGTATGCCGAGGTTATCCAAGTAATTCGCGAAGCCCAGAAAGGCGGCTATTTGGACTCGAAGGTCGTCATCAATGCGTTGGCTCGGCCCAGCCGCCGATACCATCGTTCGGAGGATAACGACCAGGATTCACTTGACGATCGTCCTCCGATCCGGGTAGCAAGTCCGATTCCTGACCTCTTCTCGGCCGGGCCGGACGAGGACCGCAAGAGAGGCTCCAGACTGCCTGCGGAGATCGCACCAGACTCAGATTCGGAAAAAAAAGACGAGCCTGACGACTCGATCATGGGTAGAATGACGGGTTGGTTGTCCCGATAATTGACCGCCTGGGAGACACGGCAGACTGGCTACCCCTCCAGCGAGGACTGCCATCCAAGCCAATTTGCCTGTATGCCCATTCATCATTCCGCCCGTTAACGACGTAACCGACATGCCTCTTTTGGTTCAGGTTGCCCGTTAGGCCTCACTGTCAGCAGCCCTGCTCATGCTCAAAGCACTGGAACTTTCTGGCTTCAAGAGCTTTGCCGATAAGACGCGGTTTGACTTCCCGTCCGGGATCACGGTGATCGTTGGGCCAAATGGTTCGGGCAAGTCGAATGTTGTGGACGCGATTAAGTGGGTTCTTGGCGAACAGAGTGCAAAGAGTCTTCGCGGCAAGGAGATGGCAGACGTCATTTTCAAGGGCAGCAACAGTCGCAAGGCAGCCAACACGGCCGAAGCGACAATCATCTTCGACAATTCCGAAGGCAAACTGGCAGTCGACGCTCCGGAAGTTCACGTGACACGGCGGGTCTACCGAAGTGGCGAAGGCGAGTACCTGATCAATCGGCAGGCCTGTCGATTGAAAGACGTGCGTGATCTTTTCCGCGGCACGGGAGTGGGCGCGGACGCTTACAGCCTGATTGAGCAAGGCAAGGTCGATCGATTGCTTCAAGCGTCGGCCAAGGATCGGCGGGCCATTTTTGAGGAAGCAGCGGGAATAAGCCGTTTCAAGGCCAAGAAGATCGAGGCCCAACGCCGGTTGGAACGCGTCGAACAGAATCTGCTTCGCCTGTCCGACATCGTCGACGAAGTGGGCAGCCGTCTTCGGAGCATGCGTTCTCAGGCGACCAAAGCGCGGCGTTATCGCGAGTACAGCAACCGATTGAAGGAGCTGCGGACCCAGGTTGCTTTAGCGGAGTGGCGTGAGCTGAGCCGCAAATTGCAGGGGGCGGAGAACCGTCTTGGGCGTTTGCGAGACGAAGTCGCTCGGATCGACGCAACGTGCTCGGCGCAGGACGCGCGCAGTCTGGAATTGGAGACGGAGATCGTCTCGATCTCAGAGTCGGTTCGGGACCGCGAACATCAGGCGAGCCGGAATCAGCAAGCGATTACCGCGAGCCAGTCGCTGATTGAGCATGAGCGTCAGCGTGTGGCGGAGTTGGAGGAAGAAGCGGGCCGTTATCAGGCACAATTGGCAATGCTCGGCGGCAGGGCCGAGGATGTGACGGCTCGCGTTCGCCAGACGCGCGACCTGCTGGAGGTTGCTGAAGAGGAATACCGCCGCGCGTCGCAACAACTTCAAGAGCATGACGCGTTGGGCCAGCAGCTGGCAGCGCAACTGAGCGGTCGGCGGGAGCAGATTGATCGGCGGCGGGAACAGCATTTGGATCTGATGCGAAGTTTGTCCACATTGGCCACGCAAGTCACGTCCCTCGAAGCGGACCGGAATGCAGTCTATGGAACGGTCCGGCGGTGCGATGGCCGACTGGCCGAGTTGGAATCAGAGCATGCGAGCCATGCGGACCAGTTGCGAACAGCGGAGGCAGACGAACGGCGGTTGGTGAGTGAACTGGCCGAGTCAGCGAGGCAGCTGGAAGCGGCTGACCTGGAATTGGATGAAAATGTTCGGTTGGTCGCCCGCCGGCGCGACGAACTGGCGGCTCAGCATGGCCGTTTGAACGGATTGGTTGAGCGCGTATCATTGCTTGACGAATTAGAGCGGCGTCATGAGGGTTTGACGGCTGGTGTCCAGCAAGTGCTCGAGTTGGCCAAACAGGACAATCCGGGGCCGTTTGGCGAAGTCGTTGGATTGGTCGCGGACGTCATTGACGTACCCATGCAATGGGCTCCGTTGATCGATGCGACGTTAGGCCCCGTTGCGCAACACGTCGTGTTGACGGCAGATGCGGTGCTCGAGGCACTGGCCACCGGCCATTTTCGACCGAGCGGTCGGGTCGGCTTCGTAATGCTCGACGATGAAACACGAATGCCGGCCGATGAGTCTGCTTTGCTACAGGAGCAACCTGGCGTGCTGGGGCGTCTTGACCAAATGGTCCAAACGCCACTGGCATATCGTCCGCTGATTCGGCGTCTATTAGGACGCGTTTGGGCCGTTGAAACGCTGCAGCAGGCGCGTCGTTTGCGAGCAACCGGGTTCGAAAACGTTCAGTTCGTGACTCGACATGGCGAAGTCGTTCGGCTCGACGGCTCGGTACTTGCCGGCCCCAAGGACATTGCGGCGTTGATCTCACGGCGAAGTGAGCTAAAGGTACTGCGTCGAGATCGCCATGCGTTGGAACGGCAGATTCACGAAGCGACCTCGGAACTGGCGAGGCTCGAAAACAACATCGAGGATCAACGCGTTGTCGTTCGGAAATTGACCGATCAGCAGACGGCACGCACGGAGCAACTCGGAGACCGGCGAGTTCAGGTGCGAACAGCACGACGATTCATGGACGAATTACGTCGCGAACAGAACACATTGCAGGCGGAGCGACTCGCAGCTCAACAAGAACTCGATCGAATTTCCAGCCAGCTCGACACGGCCTCGCAACAAGCCAGCGATCGGGAATCGCAGATCGCCGTCGCGGAAGAGGCGTTGGACCAGGCTCAGCACCAGATCGCTCGCGTGGAACGTCATTGGCAACAGCACCAGCGTGTTGCCACGACGATGCGCATCGATCGCGCGAAGAGCGAGCAGCGATTGGAAGGTTTGAGGAGCCAGTTAAAGCAGTTTGAAGATGACCAGCGAGAGCGGTCCGTTGCGATCACCGACACGCGACACCAGTGGACTCAGGTCGAGCAACGTGCCTGCGCAGCTCGGATGGCGATCCTCGATGCAACGTCTCAATTGGCAAATCTTTTTCTGCGGAAAGAGCGTCTCCTATCAGAACTTACCCAGGCCGTCCAACGGCAGAATAGCGTCGCCGCTCAGCGAGTCGCCGTGAGTGAGCAATTGCGGGAAAGCCGAAAAGAACTCAGCAATCAGCAGCAGCTGCTTCACCAGCTGGAGATGGCTGCCACCCAGCTTCAGCTTCAACGTCGCTCATTGGCCGAGCGTCTTCGAGATGACTACGGCATCGATATCGCCGCCATGGAAAACCAAACAGACCAACTGGAAATCGAACAAGGAGAAGCTGTTGATCAGGAGATTGCGGCGTTGAAACGCAAGATCAGCAACATCGGGGCCGTGAATATGGAGGCGTTGAATGAACTGGATGAGTTAGAAACGCGGTTCGAGAGCTTAAACGGCCAGTATCAAGATCTAACACAGGCCAAAGAATCGTTGGAGCGAATCATTCAGAAGATCAATGCCGACAGCCGCCATTTGTTTCTCGAGACGCTCGAGGCCATTCGTGCGAACTTCCAAGTCCTTTATCGTCGGGCCTTCGGGGGCGGCAAGGCCGATATTGTTTTGGAAGAAGGAGTCGACGTATTGGAGTGTGGCGTCGAGATCATGGCGACCCCTCCCGGCAAGCCTTCATTCAGTAATACGCTGTTGAGCGGTGGTGAGAAAGCGCTGACGGCGGTTGCCCTGCTGCTGGCCATCTTCCAGTATCGCCCGAGTCCCTTCTGCGTGCTTGATGAAGTTGATGCGCCGTTTGACGAAGCAAACATCGGCCGATTTGTTGATGTGTTAACGGATTTCCTGGATTGGACCAAGTTTGTGTTGGTGACCCATTCCAAGAAAACCATGACTGCTGCGGCGACCCTCTACGGTATTACGATGCAGGAGTCGGGCATTTCAAAGCAGGTCGCCGTTCGATTCGAAGACGTCAGCGAAGATGGGCACATCCGAAGCGACGCGTTGGATCGCGAGGCCGATGGAAGCGATGGCCAAAGCGATGCACCGGATTCTGAACGCGGTGCCGCCTGACAGGGCCTTTCATCCAGCGTGCGTTTCATCCCCACTTGCCCTCGCACGTGTCACAGCCGTTACCAGCCGACCGATCCGGGTTGATCGTTGCAGAAAAAAATGACGGCAAATTCCCAAGCCGCTCGTTTCCCGCAGTCCGGTAATGCGCAGCGTCTCAAATCGGTGGTGAACAGCCAATTGCTGGGCGACCAGCTTCCGATCCATAATCTTAGCCAACTTTGCGCATGTTGTTACACCAGCAGTATTTTGAACAATCCCGAGACATCAATCGACCGCTCTAAGCGGTGCGACTAGACACGACGCGTCGATTCGTTCTCAACGGCTTATCTGCGTGCTTTTCCCTCGACAAATTGGTCGATGTGACCGTTTTGGTCCCTACGACTTGTGAAAGTTTCTAAAGAAAGCAGCCCGTTTGAATCGAAACTATCTTTCGGAGGGAACGTTGCGTTTCGCTTGGGTGTCGCAACCGAGGCACTAAACGCGGATTCCTGACATGGGGGGGACCAGCCGAGAGTGTGTCCGCGCACTGTCAACAAGTTTGTGTGGATCGGCCCATTTTGCACGACTTGCCACGCTAGTTTTCCCACCTGTCGGTGCCACGCCGAGTGCAGATTTGAGTTTGACGTGTTCGGTTCGTATCGGAGCGGTTAAGCGAACTGCTCTGTTTTACGGATTTTTGCCGGGCTCCGACGACTCAGATAGCCGATGGTCTCTAGTGAGGCGCGGATCAGAAGGAACTGAACCTAACCCACGCAGAAGCGATTTACCGTAAAAGCCCCGACCCAGTGTTTGTGGTTGGCTGGTATCCCACAGCCGCCGAGAAGGACCGAGAAATCCGGCCGTCTCCACAAGCAAAGGGGGCCATAGCCTTGTCGAGCTCGTCAATGCTCGGCGGGCCGAGAACGAGTCAACGTGAGAGTAATGGAGAGCCTGCGATGAAGGTCTTCACAACTGGACAGGTCGCGAAGATCTGTAAAGTGGCCCCGCGCACGGTCAGCAAGTGGTTCGACTCGGGCCGCCTGAAGGGATACCGGATACCCGGTTCCCAAGACCGTCGAATTCCGCGCGAGTACCTGATCAAGTTCCTCAAAGAGCACGGTATGCCCTTGGGTGACCTCGAAGACGAGGCCATGGCAAAGGTACTTATTGTCGCTCAGGACCAGGTCTTGATCGAAAACATGAAGCGTGAATTGCCGCCAGAGAGGTCATTTAAGGTCGCTGTAGCGGCTAGTGGCTTTGAGGCGGGTATTCAAGCTGAAAGCTTCCACCCAGATTGCATCATCGTCGATTTCTCAATCGGACGAGTCGAGGCGTTGCAGATCTGTCAGAATCTACGGAAGAATCCAGATTTTTCCGAGACGATCCTGATCGCTCTGTTGCCCGACGACGGCAGCCCGATGAGTTTCGATCGATCGAGCATCAACGAAACGTTCAAGAAACCGTTTGATGCCAACTTGCTTGCCGAGCGGCTACGTACGCTGATCGGTGCGCGAAAAGAGTTGGTCTGATAACCTCTCTTGAACCGCCGAGATCATTCACACCGTTGCGGCCAGACCCCCGCAACGGTTTTTATAACTTCGACGGGACGGTCGAAAGAATCGGCCAACGAGTACGCCGAGGTTCCCGGCCTCGGCGTACTCCCCTCGAATTTTCTGTCCTGGGTACGGTACACGCCGAGTCAGCCGTTCCCGCCGACCTGCTGTCGGCCTCTTTTCTCAAGTCAGCCCGGCTTGTCAACTGGCTGGATCCCCCGGATCCGATGGCCAAACCACCGACTCCAAGGCTAATGGAGGTCACGCCATCGCACCGCCCCCCCTCGACGCGTTGGTGGGACGCCCTAGAATAGAGTGTTTGGTATCGGCCCGCGTCTCGGTAGCTTGTTGCTAGTCCGCACTGCCAACCCGCAACATCGTTGATTCTTTTGACGGCGTCCAACGAATGGCCGGACAATTACGTTAGCCGAGCGTACTTAAACTGAGCGGTTTCTCAGCGTTTCTTGGCCGTTCTGCGTTGTGAGTGGAGTTCATCAGGCCATGGGATTTATGGGGCCATTGTCGCATTTCGATGACCAAGGTGCCAGCCGCATGGTCGATGTGGGGGCCAAACCGGTCACCCTGCGCACGGCGAGGGCGAGCGGACGGGTGCAAATGGCCGCCGCAACGCTGCAGCTGATCCGAGACCGCCGCCTGGCCAAGGGCGACGTATTGGAAGTGGCCCGCCTGGCCGGCATCATGGGAGCCAAGAAAACGGCACAGCTTATTCCGCTTTGCCACCCCCTGGGCCTTGATGTGGTCGAGCTTGAATTCGAGTTTGCCGACGCGCTGACCGTCGTTGTGCGTAGTTCGGTCCGTGTCACGGCTCGCACGGGCGTCGAAATGGAAGCACTCGTCGCCGTAAGTACTGCGATGCTGACAATTTACGATATGTGTAAGGCCGTTGACCGAAGCATGGTCCTGAACGACGTGAAGCTGGAAGAAAAAACAGGTGGCAGAAGCGGACACTTTGTTCGAGACGACTCGTGAATGCTGGTCACTCGAGGGCAATCGAGAGGTTGCTGCCACTTTAGGAACTGAGTCGTGAGTCGGATTGCGGAAAACAACCAAATGACGGGATCGCCCTGGAAAACACTTTACCAGCCGGTGGCCAATGAAATGGATCGCGTCGAAGGGATCCTGCGACGCGAAATGCGAAGCGACTATCCCTATGTCGACGAGCTCGTCCAGTATGGAGCCCTGCTCGGCGGCAAGCGGCTGCGACCAGCGTTGCTTCTGCTGGTCGCTCAAGCGGTCGGCACCACCAACTCCAACCATCTGGTCCTGGCGGCGGTTGTCGAGATGATCCATACGGCGACCTTGATTCATGATGACGTTTTGGATGGGGCGGCCATGCGTCGTCACCTGTCGACAGTTAATTCGCGGTGGGATACTGATGCCAGTGTGTTGCTCGGTGATTTCCTGTTTACCCATGCGTTCTATCTGGCCAGCACACTCGATTCGACGCAGGCCTGCCAATGGATTGGGCGAGCGACCAATATTGTCTGCGAAGGTGAAATGCGTCAGAAGGGAAGCCGAGGCCAATTTCAGTTGGCTGAGCATGAGTATTTTGAGATTTTGGAGGCCAAGACGGCCGAACTTTGCGCCTGTTGCTGCCGCTTGGGAGCTCATTTTTCGAGTGTTTCGGACGCGCGGACCGAGCAGATGACCGAGTATGGGCGGTGTTTGGGCATCGCTTTTCAAATCGCCGATGATCTCCTGGATTTTACCGGCGATGAATCGACCGTCGGTAAATCTCTTGGAACGGACCTGGCAAAGCAAAAACCAACACTCCCGGTGATCCATGCGTTGCAAGTCGCTTCAGGACCACAGCGTCGAGCGATCATTGCCATCTTGTCCAACCCACAAGAAGGCAGCCTCAAACAGCTGTGTTCACTGCTACGCGATCAGGACGCGTTTCAGTACGTTCGTGACAAGGCACATCAGTTCGCCCATCAAGCTGGCCGGCAGCTCGAGGGGCTGCCGGATAGTCCCGCTCGTAAGACGTTGCAACGGTTGACCGAGTTGGTGGTGCAACGCTGCTACTGAAACCGACGCATTGAGACGGTCGGGAGCAGGAGGCACGTCCGTAAAGCCGATAACGCGTCACAGAACCGATACGGGCTGCGAAGGCCC
This sequence comes from Planctomycetota bacterium, assembly GCA_024274855.1. Taxonomy (GTDB): domain Bacteria; phylum Planctomycetota; class Planctomycetia; order Pirellulales; family Pirellulaceae; genus JAJSAJ01. The sequence continues at coordinate 15,891 of JAJSAJ010000680.1, forward strand.
CAGGGTCAGCGACCAAAGCCGTCCGTTTGGTGACGGGCTTCATGGAACGGGAACGTCCCCAATGCCGCGAATACCAATTGCGTCGATCGAGGACCCTCGTGTGGCACCATACCGCAACTTGGGCCAAAAAGGGCACGCGGCACGTGACGGTCGCATTATTGCCGAGGGACAATGGGTTGTCCAACGATTACTGGCCAGCCGCTTTGACGTGGAGTCGGTGTTCGTCGCCGAGGGACAGGAGGACCGACTTGACGTGCCGGCCGAGTTACCCGTTTTCGTCGCGCCAACGCCAATCCTCAGCGAGATCACCGGATTTCGGTTTCATCGAGGACTGCTGGCGTGTGGGTTGAACCGTTCCAACCCACCGTTGGCAACCCTTGCCGCAAAACTGTCGGATCGCGCCGTGGTCGTGGTTTGCCAGTCCATCGCCGACCCGGAGAATCTGGGAGGGATTCTTCGGAATTGTGCTGCATTCGGTGTCGAATTGGTCGTAGTGGGAAATCAGTGCACCGATCCATTCTCTCGCCGAGTCCTGCGTGTTTCCATGGCATCCGTCTTGGAATTGCCCTTGTATTGTTCCACCGATTTGGAGGAAGATTTGGCACGACTCATGAATCTCCATGATCTTCACCTGATCGCGTCCGTTGTCGATGATGCCGCGGCCCCACTGGCAACAGCCACAAGCGACGGTCGATTGGGACTCCTTTTTGGCAACGAGGGCTTTGGGTTAGATGACTCGTTGATCCAAATGTGCACTCAACGAGTGACCATTCCGATGCAAGGTGGTACCGATTCGCTCAATGTGGCGGTCGCGTCCGGTCTCTTCCTTTATCATTTTACGAATATTGCGTCTAATCGCCTTTGAAACGAGTCGTTTGCCGGTATTCTCCAGTAAACAGACTCTGGATCCCCAAATCAAAGTGAACCGCAAACCGTTACAGCAGAGGAGTGAACGATGGACAGCGCCGTGGATCGATTGCTGACATTGAAAGTCAAGGATGTGATGACTCGGAATGTCGTTTGCGTTTCGATGGATATATCGTTGGCCGAAGCAGCGGCCATATTCGTCGAAAAAAAGATCTCCGGTGCGCCTGTGGTCGACCAGCAGAATCGCTGTGTCGGCATTCTCAGCGCCACGGATTACGTAAAGCACGAGCGATTCATGCCGGATGCGGATGCCGCTGCAACCGATCAGCAGGCTGTTCGTGACCAGATGTCCAAGGGAGTCCAGTCCGTTCGCCCTGAACAGACATTGTTGACGGCTGCCAGAATGATGTGTGTCCGGCATGTGCACCGGTTGCCCGTACTCGACGCTGATGGGCAACCGGTTGGCTTGATCACATCGATGGACGTCGTAGCCGCCATGGTCAACGCGTTTGACGAACGAGATGCCGCGGCAATGTAACTGGCTACGGGGTTTTCTCGTCGTCCAGGTTGTTGGCCACCAGTGAGTTGTTCGATGTTGGTCGGTCGGCCGTGACATCGGCCAGGACATTACTAGAGAATAAGATCCGCTGGCACGTACCGCGAATCACCACCGCCTTCGGGCGCACGCTCGAGAACGTATTGCCAACCACACCGATGTCTTGCGTATTGTCCAAGACCAGACCGGCCGCAGCTCGATCTTCGGTTCCACGGCGAACCATGCCCTCCCCGATATAACTATTACAAAAGCTATTGCCAGACACGGCAATTCGGCCCGAGTCGGAACTAATGCGGAGCGCGTCGGTTTTCATCAGTGTGAAGGTGTTGGCCGAAACGGAACACCCGTGCGCGTCGCGCAAATCGATCCCCGCGCCATTGTGTGCGATGACGTTGGCACTGAGCGTGATTCCATAGCAGTCCCGGTCCAGGACAACCGCCGCAGCCTGGCATTCTTCAATCATGTTTCCGGAGACCACGCTGCCATACGTATTCTCGATCACCACACCGCGTCCTAAGTGATCATCCAGGTTATTGCCGGTCATTGTCAAGTTGAATCCATCCAAACACTGCAGTGCATCGTTGTTTTCTTCGAACTGACATGCAGAGACAATAATGTCATGGCAGCCGTCCAGGTGGAGCCCGGTTGCCTTGTTATACGTGATCAGGCAGTCGCAAATCCGTGGATCTTCGTAACAATGGTCCAGTCGAATTCCATCTCCACCGTGATAACTGATCGTCAGACCGTCAAGCATGATCTCATTGATTTGCCGGGCCAGGATCCCGTGCCCGCTCTTCGGATTCCCTGTGATTCGAAAGTTCGCGAGTCGGATTCGCCAAAGCGGGTGTTTTCGATCCGGACCGTCCGGATGGGCCAGAATGATCGTCGGCTGCCCGTTTTCGTTCGTATTCTGAATGTGTGTTGCCGTACCGGCACCTTCGACGCACACGTCTTCGGCCGTGATCACAAGCGGTGCGTCCACTTTGAACGTCCCGGCGGGAAGGCGCACCATGCCACCAGTTTTGGGAATCGCATCAAAAGCAGCTTGAAGCGTCGGGAACTGGCTCGCGTCGATAACCTTGACGCTGCCCGCCAACCGAGTCGGTCCGGCCCGTTGGATGCCGTTTGGATTACGCTCTGTTTGCGGGGTTGAACCAAGCATGGTAACCGTTGTTACCAGTGAAACGGTCAGTAGGACAGTGCGTAGCATGCGTCGTATTCCTTCCTCTGGAAAAAGTTTCCGACCGAAACATGACCCGATTAGTCCGATTGTACGGCTCGCCCAAGCGAACACAACATGCAAACTCCCGAATACAGCAAGCCGGCAAGCCTCGCGTCTCCGGCCTTCGAGACTACGCTATTGGGGGGGGAGCCCTTGCAAGAGGGCGAGCTAATTGTCATAGTGTCCGAGTTGTGGCTGCGATCAGCCGCAGGAGGGCGACTGTGCCGTGACATCGTTCGTGGCATCGTCCTAATGACGTTATTTCGGAGATCGTTAGATTCTCCGGGGGTAACTTGTGTGCGCAGTGCACGCATATTTCCCGAACGAACAGCGGGCGCGGCCCTTATGCAGGCCCGCTCTGTATTTGGTTGTGGCCCCGCCACGCTAGGAGATGGGCATACATGATCGCCCGTGATTATCGTAGATTCATCAGTGAGTTTGTTTGCCATCCGAAGGCGATCGGGTCCGTGACACCAAGTTCGTCCAATTTGGCACGTCACCTGGTTCAGTCGGTCGATTGGGACACCACGACCTCGTTGGTCGAATACGGACCGGGAACCGGAGCCATCACCCAGGAAATCGTTACTCAGTTGCGGCCGGAGATCAAGTTTCTCGCGATCGAAATCAACTCGCAGTTCGCGGATATGCTGCGA
>JAJSAJ010000681.1 GCA_024274855.1 Planctomycetota bacterium
CGGCATGTCATGCCGACGGCCGCTCCCTCCCCGCCGCCAAAGGCGGCGGGGAGGGAGCGGAAAGGGGGGCATCACATGCTTTTTAGCTCGAGAGACTTATTCACCCATGGGACAAGCCCATGGGGGTCCTTCGACCAGCGCATCGATCTCCTCACGTCGGGGGCAGGAGGGCTGGGCGCCCAGTTTTGTCACGGAAAGTGCCGCCGCCGCACATGCGAACCGCATGGCCAATTCCAGATTCTTTTGCTCGGCCAGCGCGACGGCGAGAGCGCCGTTGAAAACATCTCCCGCAGCCGTCGTATCGACGGCGGTGACCTGGCAAGCCGGCACGGTACCGACAAAATCCGGGCTCGCGACATAGGCGCCCCGAGCGCCCAGCGTCAGAATCACCGTCTCCACTCCCTTGTTTTGCAGTGCGGCCGCCGCCTGCTCGGCACCTTGCTGTCCGGTAACCGGGACACCGGTCAGCAATTCCGCTTCACTTTCATTCGGTGTCAGGATCGAGATTTGCCGCAACAGGGTATCGCTCAGCGGTTGGGCCGGCGCGGGATTCAGAATCACCGGCACGCCGGCATCTGATGCCAGCCGCGCCGCGGCCTCGACCGTCTCCAACGGTGTCTCTAACTGCATCACCACCACATCGGCCGCACGAATCATGTCGCTCGCGCGCTGCACGTCGGCGGGAACCAGTCGCGTATTGGCACCGGAAGCAACACCGATACTGTTTTCGCCATCGGCGGCAACAAAAATCAGCGCGACACCGGAAGGGGCTTCGCCATCGCAAATCACATGCTCGACATCGATCCCATCACTCCTAAACCCCTCGATCGCCTGGCGGCCGAACATATCGTCGCCAACGCGAGCCAGCAAGGCAACGTCACCTCCGGCTCGGGCGGCAGCCACAGCCTGGTTGGCCCCCTTGCCCCCAGGCGCCATCGAAAACTGGCCACCCAGTATCGTCTCGCCCGGGCGGGGAATGTGCTCCATCTGCAATATCATGTCAGTGTTCGAGCTGCCGACAACAACAATCCTGCCTGCCACTGGATCGATCCTCCACTTTATTAACGTGAGCTTCGCCCGCAACCCAAGTGGCGGAGCCAATACCGCCATGTCCACCAGGTTCCAAACGGCCGTTGGTCGTTCGCGATTGGCTTCGCGCCGTCACGATCATCCACCCGAGTTTGCGTAGACGATCATGCTAAGACCGACAATGAACAGGCCGAACATCAGGGCCAACAATCGGTTCGTATCTTTCGGAGCTTCGCGAAACTCGTGCCAAATAAAAACGCCCCAAAACGCAGCCACCATCGTCGCTCCCTGCCCGAGCCCGTATGAGATGGCATAGCCGGCCTTATCCCCGGCAATGATGCTGAAAGACATGCCGACACCCCAAATCGCTCCGCCCACAATTCCGACCAAATGGAGACGCGGACTCCCCTTCGTAAAATAGTCTCGCAACGGAACCCGTTCGCCGGAGAACGGCCAGAGCATCACCAACGTATTAAACACGAAACTCGACAAGAACAGTCCCAAGGCGAAGAAGACGAGCGCCGTGTACGGAGTCAGCAATCCGGCATTCGTCGACAAACTGATTTCCGCCATCTTCGTCGGCATCGAATGCGTGACCAAGGGGAAAAACTGGCCCATCAAGACGCCACACAGAATCGACAACACAATCCCCTTGGTTGTCGTTTTCTTGCCGGCAGAAGGTAGCTTGCGGTAGGCCAACGCGTCGACAACGATCGCGGCTGCAACAAAAGCAACTCCGACAAACAGGAGCACCGGGTCTCCTTTTGGCTTATCGATATACGTGGTCACGACGCCGATCACCAGCGCCAAGCCGATTCCTACCGGGAAGGCAACCGCCATCCCCGCAATATCGATAGCGGCGACGAGTAGAATATTGGCGATGTTGAATACAACCCCACCAGCCATGGCGAACGCGATGCTCTTAACCGACGCTTGCCCAACGTCCTCGAAGAACGATCGTCCCGTCGCCCCCATGCTTCCAAGGGTTACGGCAAACAGAAGCGTCAAGAACAGGACGCCAATACAATAATCCCAATAGAACAGCTGAAAACGCCACTCTTTACTCGCCAGTTTTTGCGTGTTTGCCCAAGATCCCCAACAGAGCATCGTGATGATGCACATCGTTACGGCCAATGGGTACGATTGAACTGAAAACATAACTCCCTCCCCCAGGCGTCGTTGGTATTCTCAAGTCTCGACGAACATAGGCAAACGCAAAGCACATGGCCGCGAACGCCGGCACACCAGAATCCGGTTTCCATCGTCGAACATATGCGCACAACCTACGAAGTAAGAGTTTAACACTCTTACCGCGTGCCCGGCCTGAAAACACTCGGGTTTCACATTGAGTAACCACCTGCAGGCCAGGCATCCGGCATCAATTTCAAGATAACCATGGAACACTTCTTGTATGGCGTAACGCGTCAGCATACCAATTTCAAAGCGGCAAAGGAATCAGACAAACATTTTCCCGAAGAGCCGAGACGGTCCCAAGCCGTCCGCCCGGCAAGATCCTCGATTCGTAAATCGAACAACGGCCGCGAACGATAAGGACCGGCAGATCAATGGTTGTCGCGTTTACTGGGGGGCGTTCGTGCGGCGATCCTCCTTAGCTGCGAGACTGATTCACCCATGGGACGAGCCCATGGGGGTCTGCACGCGGAA
>JAJSAJ010000682.1 GCA_024274855.1 Planctomycetota bacterium
CGGAGTTCCGGACAAGACCAGGGCAAACGGCGATTTCAGGGCCTTGATGCAACCCGAAGTCTTCGACGCCCAGTTCTTGATCCGTTGCCCCTCATCCAAAATGATCAAATCCCATGGAACCGGCTCGATCGACTGGAGGTCTCGTAGTACCTGTTCGTAATTGCAGATGGTAAAGAAACACGCGTTGTCATACTGCTCGGCACGGTCCTCGGCGGAACCAAGCACGATCTGACAGTCGCGATCGGAGAATCGCCGGATTTCACTACGCCACTGCGACTTGAGCGACGCGGGGCAAACGACCAGCACACGCGAGATATCGGCCTGCCGGGCCAGAAGCTCCGCAACCCCGATCCCCTGAATTGTCTTGCCCAAACCCATGTCGTCGGCCAGAACAGCGCGCCCGGCACCCACGGCAAATGCAATCCCATCCAGCTGATAAGGAAGCAACTCCACTTTCAACAACTCTTTGCGCAGCGGATGCCGATCCGGATCGCGGCGCATCTCCTGGGCAAACGACGCGATCCGCTGCGCGACCAACCGTTGCTGAATCCATTGCTCCGCATCCGGATAGACAAGAACGTCGTATCCAGCCTTCTCCAGTTTCCGCACGCGCGCGAGCAACTTCGGAATATCGTCAACCGGCCGATTGGTCAACGGACGGACAAGTCTTTTGACGCTTGGGGGTGTGTCGACAGGCGACTCGAGCCGAAGTGTAATCTCTTCCCCGTATTGCAGATGGACGGCGAAATCGCATGGCTGATAAGGCTCGTCCAGCACCTCGCGAGGAAACTTGCGTGTCACGCGGCCGAGTGCATACAAAATATGTTTGCAGGTACCGAGTGTATTCACGCGAAAATCCGGGCAGGAACAATACGACTGCCCCGGCTCCTCGCCACGCAACGCAAGCCGGTAGGTCTTTCCCGACTGTGCACTGGTAATGACATAGTCGGTCCAAGGTACTTCCGGGTCACTCGATTTCAGGCGAAACCGCTCGTCCCGTGCTCGTTTTGCCCGCTCCGCAAACGCGCGCCGAACTAGGTCCTCTTCGTTCAATCGCTCCAGCGGCACACCCTCCTTGGGGATCTCAGACAATCCCAACGTGTACTTATCCTCCAGCACCAAAGCGAAAGCAGCGCCTACATGATCGCACGCCACATCACAATGATCACAGTTCCAGAGCAGACGTTTCTGGCGCGAGGCCATCAACGTGAACGTCACTCGCACGTCACCGTCATCCGCTGCATCGCGCAGTATCAGTCGAAACAGATCGCCTCGCAAGTAGACATCGCGATCGATATCAATATCGTCGTACTTCGCACCTTGATTGATCAGTTGCTTGCCCTTGGAACCGAGCAGTTTGTAGGCCTGATTGATGTTAAGCCGAGCAAGTCGAGTACGAAGGGTAACAGGACGAGAAGCGGCAACTTTCGTGGCCATGGCTGTGACTCCGTTCAACGAGAAAGTGCAAGTGACCGACAGGGCCTGCATTCTAACCTGTTCGTGCGGCCGAGGAAAGCCTCGGAATCCATCTGGCCCCTTAGTTCGGCAAACCAATTATTGTCGTGTTTACTGCGGGGCGTTCGGGCGGCGATCCTCCTTAGCTGCGAGACTGATTCACCCATGGGGCGAGCCCATGGGGGTCTGTACGTGGAAGAACACCTTAGCCGCGAGACTGATTCACTCATGGGGCGAGCCCATGGGGGGCTGTACGCGGAAGAGTGCGACAGTTATTGATTGGCGAGTATACGTTGACTGCGGGACGGTTCCGCCTGCTGAAGCAGACGGCTTCTGAGGTGCACTCCTTATTCGCGCTCACATTCGGGCCGCCCCTTGTTCGCTCGGCAGACACGCACGCACAGTGAGCACATGTCACGCCAGAAGGCGTTCCATTTACGGCTTGTCCAGAGATTCGGCTCGGTCTTGCTTCCGCGTAAACAGATCGTAAAGGACAGGCATGACAATTAGCGTAAGTGCCCCGGAGACGAGAATTCCGCCGGCCGATGCAATGCCCACACCGTTGCGCATTGCGGCACCGATGCCTTGCCCCAAAGCCAACGGCAGCATTCCGAGCACCGCGGCCAACGTGATCATCACGATGGGACGAAATCTCTCACATGCGGCCAAAGTCATGGCTGTGTGCCGAGGTATTCCTTCCGTGACATGCACATTGAACTGGTCCATGATCAAGATGGCATTGTTGACGACGATGCCGATCATCATCACGATGCCCATGATAACAAAGATGCTGAAACTCTCACCTGCGGCGGCCAACGCCCAAACGGTGCCGATCAAGGCGAGTGGGATTGTGACCAGAATGAGTGCCGGCTGCCGGAAAGATTCAAGAATAGCGGCCAGTGTGAGCACGACCAACATCATGGCGATCAGCCCAGCCTCGGCAAGGCCCTCCTGCCCTTCGGCCATGAACTCATACGTGCCGGCAAACGAGTAACTGTATCCCGGCGGCATCCTTACCTGCTCGTCAAGGATTCGGCTAACCTGCTCCACCGCTTTCCCCAACGGCAAAGTTTTTTCGTCCAACTGGGCATAGAGTTTCGCAAGACGCCGTTTGTCCTTGCGGATAATCTGAATCGGCATGATTCCTTCGGCGACATCCCCAATGCTGGTCAACAACAGCGACTGGCCGTCTTTACTCGGAATCAGGAATTCACGTACTTGGTTCTTGCCGGGTTGCTCCGCCAATTTGACGACAATATCGTAGCTGCGCGCACCCTGCTTGTACGTCCCCGCTTCAATACCTTCCAGATTCGCGCGCAGCATCAAACCGAGGGGAACCGCCGCCATGTTCAGATCACTCAAGACAGCTCTGCGCGGGCGGACACGAATTTCCGGCTTGCCCGAACGCACACTGGTATCCGGATCGAGGATTCCAGGCACGTTATCGGCAAGCTGATACGTCTTAAATGCCAATTCGTCCAGAGTCTGCAATTGGTCACCAGCGATTTCCAATTCCACCGGGTTGCTCTGGCCGCCGATTATCGATGGCTGGCTGACACCAATAATCGCATCGGGAAAACCGTCCATGCGCGAACGGACCGAATCCATCAAGGCATCAATCGTTATCGCACGCTCGGTTCGCTCGGAGAACTTGAGCAGGATTTGTGCCAGGTAGACTCCTTCACTCGATTGTCCCAGGATGGCTTCCACCTTGCCCACTGTGCTGAGGATATGGCGCAATTCCGGCAAGCCCTTCATTCGGCGCTCGGCCTCCTGAACGCGCCGGACTGTCTCGGCGAGTTTATAACGGGTAGGAAACTCCAGCCGCAAGAAAACCGCTCCCCGATCCGATTCCGGAAACGCGCTGGTTCCCAACTTGCCGCCCAGAAGCATCGATTGCACGAATAACCCGATCACACCAAGCAACACCAGCACGGCCGCCCAGCGATGTCGCTCGTTGAACTGAAGAAGGGCTCGATAGCCGGCCGTCAACCGGTCGAATCCCCGGTTCCAGCCACGTTCCATCCATCCGAGCAGCGAGCGTGAGTCTTGCCGACGCGGCCTCAAGATCAGCGAGCAAAGCATCGGCGTCAGCGTGAAAGAAATGAACAAGGAGACGACGGTCATGATGAACATCGTCATCGCCAATGGCCCGATGAACATCCCGATTCGGGTCTTCATGACCGTTAAGGGAAACAGCACGACAACATTCGTGCCTGCACTGGCCAATACGGCGACAAAAGCTTCCTTGGCGCCCAGGCGTGCCGCCTCTTTGGGATCGCCGGAAGCATCCAGCCGCTTTACAATCGCCTCCAACACGACGATCGAGTTCGTGACCAGAATACCGACCGACATGCCGATGGCGATCAACGTAGAGGTATTCAGGGTGTAACCAATCGCCTGCATAAAGAACAGGCTGATGATGATCGTCAAAGGCATCGTGGTGGCCACGACCAGTAGCGCGCGGAAATTGTAGAGAAACAGGAACAGGATCGCCGCGGTCAACAGAACGCCCAAGAACACGTTCATCCACGCGTCCTGGTTACTCGCCTCGATGAAGACACCGTCATCGTCTATCCAGACCAGATCCATGCCGCCTGGCAGTTCGGCGGTTAGTTTTCCCATCGCCGCGCGTACTGCATTGGCAACTCGCACGGCATTGGCATCCGCCTTTTTAACCACTTTAATGGCGATACACGGGTGCCCGTCAAGCATGGCTGCCTGGCGCAACTCCTCGGTCGCCATCGAGACTCGCCCAACATCTCGAATATAGCAGCGATGTCCGTTTTCGTTGGCAATTTCAAGACCGGCCAAATCGCTCACCTGGTCGTAGTCGGCGTCGAATTTGACTGCGTACTCCGTCGTCCCCTCACGAACTCGGCCAGAAGGAATCGTTCGAACGGCCTGCTGAATGGCCTGAACGACGCTCATGCTGGAAAGGTCGCGCGCAGCCAACCGGTTCCGGTCCAGTTCGACATGAACCTCCCGCTCGGCGCCGCCAATCAGTTGCACGTCGGCCACGCCCGCAATCACGGTAATGCGGTCGCGCAGCGTGTTGTCCGCGAAATCGTAGAGTTCGTCCAGCGGCACTTCGCCCGAAAGGGCCATCGTGACAATCGGCTTGGCATTGATATCAAACTTCTGGATGATCGGGTCTTCGACGTCTTCGGGCATGTCGGCACGGATCAGGTCGAGTTTCTCCCGAACGTCCGTGGCCGCAATGTCAACATCAACCTCCAATTGGAACTCCAACAGCGTAAGACAGACATTCTCCATGCATGAGGAACTGACGTGCTTCAGTCCGTCAATCGAGACGACCACATCCTCGATTTTCTTCGCGACATCGGTCTCCAACTCTTCGGGGGACGCGCCAGGATAGATCGTCACCACCGTGACATACGGCAGGTCCGCCTTGGGCATCAGCTCCAAACCCATCTTCCGATAGGCGTTCAACCCCAGCAACGTCAGCCCGATGATCAAGCAACTCATGGCGATCGGCCGGCGAATCGAAACGTCCGACAAGATCATCCTCTGCCCTCCTTGACGACCGATACGCGCGAGCCGTCCTCGATCAGGTGCTGTCCCATCGTGATCACCTGCGTTTCGGCGGTCACATCGCCCTCAAGGATCTCCGTCCATCCACTCATTTCACGGCCGGTTTTCACTCGCGTTCCGCGCGATTTCCCGTCCTTGACGAGGAAGACGACCGTATGCCCGCCACGTTGTTCGACAGCCACGGACGGCACGCCAACGCCATGTCGCTCGTCAATGACAATGGTGACCTCGGCCAGACACCCAGGAGCAACCCCAGACGGCGGAGACTTCACCAGCCCCTTGACTTCGAATGTGCGACGCTTCGGGTCAACTGTGGGACTCTTGTACGTGACCGGCTTCACACCCAAGTCGATGCCATTGACTTCGATTCGCATGCGTGTCTTCCCAGGCTCGACGCGTGCATAATAGACCGCCGGGAGAAACACGGCGATTTCAAATACCGAAAGGTCTTCGATCTTGACCACCGGCGTGCCGGCGCCGGCCATCTCGCCCGGCTCCTTGAAACGCCTCGAAACGCATCCGGAAATCGGCGAGACGACCAGGGAATCCGCCAGATCCTTCTCGGCCACGGTCAACGACAGCCGAGCTTGTTCAAGCTGTGCCTCGCGTAGCGCGACCAACGCCTCAACATCCTTGACAGCCGCCATGGCCTGCTTGTAACCAGTTTGCTGCTTCTCCAAAAGTTGCATCGGAACGGCGTTGCCTCGGGCCAGTTCCTCATACCGCTTCAAATCCCGCTCGGCCTGCTCCTTGTCCGCCAGCATATGTTCGAGTCGGGCACGCGCTTCGTCCACGGAACACTCGGCAACCGTAAGTATTTGCCGCGCGACCGCAAGAGCCTTGGTCAGCTTGAGTGAATCTGTTTGAAACAGATTGGTCTTCTTGGCTTCCACACGATCGCCCTCATCGACGTAGACCTCGTCCAAAGGTCCGGGTATTCGAGCGGAAACCAAGGCGTAATTCTTCGCCTGTACATTCCCCGAAACGACGACTACACTCTCAAAAGTCATCTCTTTGGCTGCGGTGATCACAACAGGTATGCCCTTCGCCACTTTCTCAAGCTGCCCGTTGTCATCCGCCGCTCGCCCGATCGGCCAAATGGAATGAGCCCCAACGCCGAGGCCGGCCAACACGACAACCGCCGCCACTGTGATCAGACCCTTGGTACGCATCTGGTGTTTCTCCTCGATTTCGTGCCCACCGGCATCCTGCTCGCGCCGCGCTGTCGATGCTCTCATCCATCTATCCCGCCGGGCTTAATCTTGCCGAGCTGCTTCGCGCGTACAGAAACCGTATAAGAACACACCCATCAGGGCGTCGACCGCCTGGTCCACCGGCCGTGATTTTCCCGCCGCAAACTCCTGCTCCACCATGCCAATCGAGGCAGTTACGAACATCTCCGCGGCCGCTCGTGCGTCCATGGAACGAAATGCGCCCTCCTGGATCCCTTGCTCGATGATAACCGTGATCTGCTTGATCCCCGTGGAACGCGCCGTCTGCTCCGAACCCTTCAGCAACCCTTTGGCCGCCTGGTCATTGATCAGAAACTCGAACACCGCATGGTGCTCCACAAGATACTCGCGCCATATCCTCGAAATCGACCGGAGTTTGTCCGCCGCACAACCACTTTGTTTGACGATAAGATCAAGCGCCTCGTGCATCGGTGCGACCGCCCGAGCATGAACAAACTCCAAGAGCTCCTGCTTGCTGCGAAAATGGTTATAGAGACTGCCTTTGGCCATCCCCGCAGCGGCCGCGACACGATCCATCGTCGTCCCATTCAGTCCGTATTCGGTCAGGACGACCACCGCCCCGTCGTACACGGCCTGACGCACCATCGAATCGAGCAGTTCTTTCCGACGCTCGGCCAAACTGGTCATGAACTCCTCCACGGCAACACCGACAAAAACCCAAACGATCAGAAAAATGACTTCCCAGTCAGTGTACTGTACTCACTAGTTCTTAGTCAATACTATCGAGTTCTCTCTACGGAATCTTTGGTCATGCCAGACGCCTTTTTTGCCGATAAACCGGATAAGGTGGGTCCGTGCGATCATCCTGGATTTGCCGCTCGATTGGAATTACTCACCAGTCTCCACCCGCAGCAGTGATCGTTTGCTGGGCCAACAGGAGCCGAGCCGGTGAAAAGTGTCGACTCTGGTTGACGTTACGGCTCAGCAGGAGCTTCGCCCTCCCATCTGGTGGGCCACGTTGCGATCAAGACCTCCACCCGCCCGAAACAGCCCACCTATCCAAGAATCCGCCATGACTATTCGAGAATCCGCCATGAGGCCCACCATGTGGAGTAGTCGCAACACTGCACTCGACAACCGGTCCACGGGCAGTGATCGCAATCCGGTCCAGCAGCAAGCAAACAGGCTCCGGCTGCAGTTCCAAACCTCTTGTAGCGTCCTGGATTACGCCATGTCCCGCTCGGCAAGCGGGACCTACCTGGGCCACGTTACGATCAAGGCCCGATCCACGCGGTTAGTCGTGGTCGTGGTCACAGTCCTCCTATTAGCTGGCTGCACCAGCACCCACCAATGGTGGAATAACCGATTTAAGGTTGGGCCGAATTACTGCCGGCCTCCGGCACCGGTGGCTGACCAATGGATTGACGCGGACACGCCCAACGTCCAGAGCCAGGCGACTGATTACAGTTACTGGTGGACGGTGTTCAACGACCCGATCCTTGACGAATTGGTCTTTACGGCATATCAGCAGAATCTACCTCTGAAGATTGCAGGGTTGCGAATCCTGGAGGCACGTGCCCAGCGAGGGATTGCTGCCGGTAGCCTGTTCCCGCAAAAACAACAGATGATCGGGGCCTTTTCCCGTAGCAAGTTCAGTGATACCTCATACCCGTTCGGCAACTTTCCGGGTAACCGCGAGTTTGACAACTGGAGCGTCGGGTTTGATGCGGCATGGGAACTCGACATCTGGGGCCGAATTCGTCGAGGGGTCGAATCGGCTGATGCCAACCTGAATGCTCAGATCGAGAATTACGACGATGTGCTGGTGATTCTTCAGGCGGAAGTAGCAGCCGCCTATATCCAGATGCGTACGCTTTAAGAGCGTCTGACGTTGGTGCGAAAGAACATCGCGTTGCAAGGGGAAGCCTTACAGATCATCGAAAGGCGGTTTCAAGCCGGTGTCGTGGGCGAGATTGACGTACACCAGGCCAAAGCGATTCTCGCAACAACCGAGTCACTGGTTCCGACACTTCGGGAAAACCATCGCAAGGTCCAGAACGCGATCTGCATCCTACTCGGCGTGCCACCTCGCGACCTTCGAGCGGAACTCGATGGTCCGGCCCCCATCCCGTCATCGCCCTCCGAGATTATTGTCGGAATTCCCGCGGAATTGCTCCGAAGACGTCCCGACGTGCGTCGAGCCGAGCGTCAAGCGGCAGCCCAATCCGCTCGCATCGGCATGGCCGCTTCGGAATTCTACCCACACATTGCAATCACCGGAACCATCACACTGGATGCCGAACAATTCAGCGATATCTTCAGTGGCCGTAGCCTTGCAGGAAGGTTCGGACCAGGGCTGCAATGGAACATCTTGAACTATGGTCGAATCAAGAACAGTGTTCGCGCCGAGGACGCTCGCTTTCAACAGGCTGTCATCGCCTATCAGAATACCGTATTGATGGCGAACAGAGAGGTCGAGGATGCCATCATCGCATTCTTGCAAGAGCAAGTGCGAGTCAAATCGCTTGGGCAAGCCGCCCATGAGACGGAGCAGGCCCTGAAAATTGGTTTGCTCCAATATAGTCAGGGCCTGATCGATTACCAACGGGTCCTCGATTCTCAGCGAGCTCTCGTGCTGCAACAAGACGCTCTGGCTGAAAGCCGGGGAAAAGTGGCGACGAATCTTATTGCCACTTACAAAGCAATCGGCGGCGGCTGGCGCATGCGCTATGCGCCCGATGTGCCGGTCGCCTTCGGGCAAGAGCCGCCGACAGACGGGACCTACAGAATGCGATTCACCACAGAGAACCCAGAGAGCGCAGAGTAGGAAAATAGAGAGCTGACTGGCACTTGATGTTAACTCTGGCGAATGCCATCCGATGACCAATCGGCTTCTGAAACACTGCGGTATTGCTTCAACCTCAAACGTGAGTGGCAATGGCTTGGCCCTTCCGACTCATTGGCCAAGCCAATTTTCAGGCGATCTCTTGTCGTCACACGGATGAACTATTAACGTAGTCGTTCACGAGGTTTTCGTCTGCCATCGCGTTAGCACCGGAGCGTTCCGCGATTTATCATTAGTCATTTGACATTAGTCATTTATCATTGAGAGAGGCAGCGCTGCGGGGTCATACTCTTTCCACTGAAAAATGAAAAATGATAAGTGAAACATAACAAATTCCCTCCACGCACTCTCGCAATGAACGGTTACCTATTAACCAAACTCACCCTTCTGCTCTGTGCTCTCGGTGTCCTCTGTCGTGACAATCTTTGACCAGAACGGCCGAGCACTTCGCCACTTCCAGTCCCGCCCGGCAGGCGGGACCTACTCCGAGTACTTCGGCACTTCTGGTTCCGCCCGGCAGGCGGAACCTACTCCGAGTACTTCGCCACTTCTGGTTCCGCCCGGCAGGCGGAACCTACTCTCAGTGGGTTGCAGCCACCCGTCGTCTTCGACGATAATTGGAACCACACGAACCGGATCCCGGATCCTCACGTCGCGACACGGTCACACCATCGCCACCTGCAAGGGACCATTCCATGAAAAACACAACTCTCGCGTTGTGCCTTCTCGCCGCTACCGCGATGCCGGCGTTTGCCGGCCCCTGGACACAGCAGGGCAAGACCTTCGTGCATACGATTGGGCAACAGCAAATCACTTACGCGTCACCAGGCAGACTCACGGTTGGCACTAAGGGCAAGCCGGGAATAACCACTGCGATCTTTCTTTGGCACGACAACTGGGTCTATGAACGACTCGATGGCGGGCAGGTTACCCGTGGGCCACAACTGGACGATCGCGGATGGATTCGGCTAACGGGAACCTGGGTAACACACCAGGATGCGCCGCCCATGAAATACGTGCTGGCAGTCGAACCGACGGAAACCGGTGCCGTGCTGCATCTGGAGACCAAGAAAACAGCCTCCCTTAAGCTGACTTCCGGACTGTGGTGTGCGATGCGTCTGGATCGCCCGGCATTCGCCGGTCGGCACGTCTACGCACGCCCCACCGCACATGGTCTTATCGGCACGGATGTCTCCGGCGTGTGCGACTCGCTCTTGATTGAATTGGCCGACGGTAAGGCCGCAGTATTTTCTGGCGACGGATTCCGCAAGTTGCAGACCAGAATCGGCAAAAAGAGTCAAGGGTTCGAGCTGAACATCTATTCACAAGAGTTCGACGTCGGTGAAAAAGTGAAAACGTTGTTGAGAATCGCTTTCCAGCCGATGCCGACAGAATTCCCTGGCGAGGTAAAGCCCCGGCACCAACCATTGGAGATCGCGAACGTTTCACGCTCGACCGGAACCGTTGACCAATTTGACAAGATCGAACTGGGTGTCGACCTTCGGGGCACCTGGGACAACCCCTACGATCCTGACGATGTCACGCTTGATGCATTGATCACTACCGCATCGGGCAAGCGGCTGAAGCAACCAGGATTCTTCATGGTCGATCAGAAGCGGCACGTTCAGGATGGCGTAGAGATCATGTCACCGGTCGGCAATGGGCGCTGGGTAGTCCGTTTCGCCGCAACGGAGGCCGGCCCATTACAGTGCCGGCTGATCGCCCGGGATCGCTCGGGAACCGTTGTGAAAGAGATCGGTCCGTTTACGGTACAACGGAGTGCCAACGCGGGGTTCTTGCGGCAAAGCAAACGCGATCCACACTATCTGCAATTCGACAGTGGTCTGGGATTCCTGCCGATCGGTCACAACTTGCCAATCTACCACACGTCCGGACAACTGGCCGATCAAGCGATCCGCAAAATGGCATCGCGGGGGGAAAACTACAATCGCTGGTGGATGTCGCGTAGCGGGCTCGGCATCGAGTGGGAGGATCAGCTCGGCTGGTATCGCCAGCCGCAGGCGGCAAGACTGGACGCGATGTTGGACCTGGCCAAACAGTTGGATTTCTATTACATGCTGTGCATGGACACGCATCAGGACTTTCGCGAAGGTGGCTGGAAAGCAAATCCATTCAACAAGGCGAACGGCGGTCCATGTGCGTCGGTGCGTGACTGGTTTACGAGCGAAAAAGCACGCACGTTCTACAGGAAACGGCTGCGTTACACGGTCGCACGCTGGGGATACTCGCCGAACATACTCTGCTGGGAGTTCGGCAACGAGATGGAAGGCTGGGCCGACACACCGGAAGAAACCAAGATCGCATGGCATCGCGAAATGGCTGCTTACCTGGCCGAGCTCGACCCCTATCGGCACCTGATCACGACGAGCTGGTGGAGTAAGACCGGCCCGGAG
>JAJSAJ010000683.1 GCA_024274855.1 Planctomycetota bacterium
ACGGTCGAGTAGGGGAGGAGCGTCGTTGACGCCCCTCCCCCCTCATCAAACCGGACGTGCGGATTTCCCGCATCCGGCTTACCAAAGGCCTTTCGTCGGTCGGCACACGCAGGCTTAGCGATCACCACGTAGCTTCTTTACGCCCAGGTTGTGGTAAAGATGCTCGTATAAACTGCGACCACCGGGCGGACGACAGCCACGTTGACTTCGACGACGCAGATGAATGCTCAGGCGACGAAGCGTCTGATAGTTCACTGCGGCAAATGCTCGGCGGGGGTGACCGTAACCAAAGTATTGGCCCCAGCCATCGAGCAGACGATTGACATCAGCGACGATCACCGGGGCAGGTTTGAAACAGAGACGAGGCGCCGTGAGCTCACGAAGCTTCGTGCGGACCCGGGCCATCGACTTGCGGCTTGGTCCCACGTGTAGATAGCGATCCGAGTGCGGCAGGATGCTGCGTTCGTATCGCATCGTGAATCCAAGAAAATCCAAACCTTCACCACCGATCTCACCAAGGCGTACCACCTTGGTCTTTTCGCGGTTGATCGTCAGGCCAAATCGGCCCTCCAATGTCGTTTCGATCCACGATTGAAGACGTTCACCTTGGTAGTAGGCAAACACCACAAAATCATCCGCGTAGCGGACGATTTCCGCCTTGGCCCAGTGTGCCGGGCCATCACTGCGATAGAACAGCACCTCGAACCAATGGAGATAGAGATTCGCCAGTAGTGGCGAGATTACACCTCCTTGAGGTGTGCCCGCAGTTGGGCGGTGCCGAGTCTTGCGACCCGACTCGTCGGTTTCTTCAATCGGCGTTTGAAGCCACATGCGGATTAGCTTGAGGACACTGCGGTCGCTGATTCGGACCTCCAGTGCAGCAATCAACTTGTCATGCGGAATCGTGTCGAAGTAGCCCTTCAGGTCGGCGTCATACACTTCCCGCTTCCCACGCTGAAGATGCGAGCGAATCGCATCGAGCGCATCATGAGCACTGCGTCCGGGACGAAACCCAAACGAACTGTCACGAAAGTCCGCCTCGAAAATCGGCTCCAGAATCAGCAGAGCTGCCATCTGGACAACGCGATCACGAATCGTCGGAATACCGAGCGGGCGAGTTCGGCCGTCCGGCTTAGGAATATGCACGCGTCGGACCGGTAAGGGCCGGTAGCGTTTGCTGCGAAGTTGCTCGTGGAGTTCCTCCAGGAAGCCGATCACGCCGCCTTCGGAGTCTTCGATGTCGCCGAAGCGAACACCATCGACCCCAGGGGCAGACGTTGGCTTACGGACACGACTCCAGGCAGCTTGCAGCACGTCGAGTCGACAGATCCGATCATACAGAGCGTAGAATCGAAACTTCGGCTCCTGCTTCGCTTTCTGACTCAGCTTCGATCGCAGACGCGAGACTTTCAGAGGCAAGCCGGTTCGACCCAAGGGGTCTTGGTCGGCATCACTTTCGTTTCCCGTAGTGGACATAGTTGTCAAGCGGTTCTCAAGAACATCGTTGAACGAAACAAATCCTTCGTCAGGCTCCTTCGCTCGTCGGGCGTTACCCCGAGTCGTCACTACTATGAGCCTGTCCGACTCCCGAACCGGCCACCACGTGGTTATGGATTCCCACGCGATGTTGAGCTGGGACTCACCAGCACGGGCCTCCCAGGTTCCTGGCTGATCTTTCGGTGCCCGCTGTCCCCAGCCACCCCGCTGGGCCAGATCGCTGCATCGGTTCGTTGCTTCACGACCTGTGCTGGCTTCACCCTCTCTGAAAGGCTGGCCACCCAGGATGAGCGTAACGAGGCTGAATCGGGTTCACGCTTGCGCATTACGGCTGACACCATCGCTGGCGAAGGGCTTCGGCGACCGGGTTACCCCGAGAGCACCGCCTTCGCAGCTACATGGCTAACGAACAATTACCATGCTCAACTCCTTTCATTCGAGTAGATCAGCCAGGCTTCGCCTGGCGCACCAGAG
>JAJSAJ010000684.1 GCA_024274855.1 Planctomycetota bacterium
AAGTGTGGTCGCCGGACTGTCAGGAGCGCATTCTCCCGTTGGATCTGAAACCTGTGATCGCCATGTTGATGAGACTCGAAGAAGAGCCCGATACTTGCCGGCGTGGTGCCGATCGACGCGAGCAGTTCGACGGCTGTGTACCAACCTGCGAGACTGAAACACGGATCGATTACAAAGCTGTTTTCGCTAGACGGACTACCACTTTCCGGCCAAACCAAGGTAACCGTGCATACGTGTTCGGTTAGCGATATCTGGCGATCCGGGCCGAGCGGCAGATTGCCGTCTTGTAGGATCAGCCACTGATAGCGTGCCTGCTGGCCATTCATGAGCACGGGCCTTATGATTCCATCTGCTGTTTTGGTACGAAACGGTCGAAGATACATTCCACGACCGACGCTCCCCTGACGATCGTTTCCGGCTAGACTAGTGGCATCAGCAAAGTCGATGGTGGCTGTTTCGCCCCCGGATCCGCGATACGTTCGCGGATCGTCCGATAGCTTTGAGAGCTACCTTCACCACAATAAAGCATCATGTCTATATCCCACAATGTCGAGCAGGCCACGGAACTTTTAGCCTTTCTTTTTGCCTGGCGTTCTGAAGTAAAGCGGACGAAAGTGCGGCAATGGCTCAAACGCGGGCTGGTTGAAGTCAACGGCCAGGCGGTCACACGCTTCAACTACGCCTTGCAGGCCGGGGACACCGTTTCGATTTGCAATAGGAACGAGGTGCAGACGGAACGTCGATTGCCTGTGGGGATGAAGTTGTTGTTCGAGGACGCGTCGCTGATTGTCATCGAGAAGCCCGCGAACCTGCTTAGCATGGCTACCGAGAGGGAGCAGGACAAAACAGCCTATGCCTACCTAACAAACCATGTGCGGCTCGGCGATCCTTGGAGTTCTGAACGAGTGTGGATTGTCCACCGATTGGACCGTGAGACGTCCGGGTTAATGGTTTTTGCAAAAACGGAAGCGGCAAAACGCATACTGCAGGCACATTGGGCGAAGACCGAAAAACGCTATCTGGCGATTGTGGAGGGGCACCCGTCTGCGGACGACGGCGTGCTGGAGTCACATTTGGATGAGAGTAATCCCTACAAGGTCTACAGCGCCCCTGCCGGCAAGCGAACTCGCCATGCAGTGACGCGTTACCGCTTAATAAAGCGGACCGAGAACCTGGCGTTGCTCGAACTGACCCCGGAGACGGGGCGACGCAACCAGATTCGCGTACATCTGGCCGATGCGGGATGTCCTGTCATCGGTGATCAAAAATATGGGACTCGCACGAATCTCATCCGGCGATTGGGACTGCATGCCAATTTTCTGCAATTCACGCACCCTTTGTCCGGGGAACGTCTGACGTTTGAATCACCACTTCCGCGAAATCTAACGCGACTGCTGTGAACTCGGCGCTTCGCGGGTGGTTTGGAGACAATCCCGCGGTTCGTGCTGGATCACACCTTGGAGACTACCGGGCGTGCCATGGGCATGGTGGCGCCATGCTAGATTGCCGCCCTTCGTGCATTTGTCCGCCCGGGGTACGAGAGGACAAACATACACAACTTGATGCAGTTTACCGCAGCGGATTTGGACCTTCCGGAAACGCAACCTGAGCTACTCGCGGCAAGGGTCTTGGAGATGTACGACGGGAAGAACCCTTGTCCAAACGCAGGAAGTTGCCACGGTGATCGGCAGGAACTACGGCACGATTAAGACACATCTGCATCGCGCGGCCGACATCGGTATCAACAAACGTCTGTTGTCCTTTGTTGTAACAGGGGCTCAGGCGGCCGCCTCGGTGATTGACCGACCGTCCCTCTGTTGAGCGACCTGATCGGCGAGCACTTCGTTTGCCAAGTTCAGGTAGTCCTCGGCGCCGTGTGATCGAGGTGCGTATTGGAAGATTGACTGGCCAAAGCTCGGGGCTTCCGCAAGTCGGATGTTTCGCCGGACCTTCGCTTGAAAGCTCTTGGCTCCCGCCCACATTGCACCTGTCTGGGCCTGCTGCTCGAAGAACTCGTCAACGTCGCGACTCACTTCCATTGCCAAGCGGGTTCCTGAGTCGTACATGCACATGACAACGCCGGTCAGTCTCAGTTGTGGATTCAGTCGCGAGCTGACCAGTTGGATCGTACGGAGCAGCTTGCTCAGTCCGTGAAGGGCCAGAAAGTGTGGCTGAAGAGGCAGGAATACCTCGCGTACACTGGTCTAAGCATTCAACGTCAGGACACCGAGTGACGGTGGGCAATCCAGAATCAGGAAATCGAAAGGAGTCGAGTCCTGGGTAAGCCGATCCCGCAAAATCACTTCGCGGCCGACCTCGCCGGCCAGTTCGATTTCAACGGCCGCCAAGTTCAGATGTGCGGGCAGCAACCACAAGTTGTCATTGACTTGGCGTCGCACTTCGGCAACCGATGTGGTTCCAGTCAGAACGTCGTAAACCGATCGCTCTTGATCCGACAGGGCGACACCAACGTGGAGCGAGGCGTGTGCCTGAGGGTCGAGGTCGATCAAGCAGACGCGATGTCCTGCCGCGGCAATCGCAGCGGACAAGTTGACAGCGGTCGTTGTTTTTCCAACGCCCCCCTTTTGATTCATGATCGCGATAGAACGCATGTGCTTGGAACTCCCTTTCCGGTCTCGGACCGTTCGTCCCCGACGCTCAGTGCCTCGTGTTTCGTGCTGTGTGACCGGAGGCATTCCGGATGCCGGACCGCACAGGCTCGGGCACGGAACACTACCTGGGCGACCCATGCCGGCCGAGCAGGTTATTTGATGCCGAGTCCCGAGCCGTCGTCGCACTCACGAACTGTTCTGTTCGGGGGTGGGGATTATAGCCAGATCGCTCGGTTCAAGGCCAGACGGTTCTTTGGTACCTGCATACGCCGTGCGGTGCGGTCCATTTGCCCTGAAAAAAGTGGCTGTGTGGCAGCGTTGTTCAGGTGTTAAGTTCTTTTGTACTTGCTGTTTATGACTTGGCAAGTCAGCGGGTTCGCCGGGCACTCAGGCGTTCGATTGCCAACCGGCCAGGTATGCAATCGGTTCGGAAAGCACGATGTTTTTGACTACAAAACCGGCTTTGCGGCAAGCAGAATGAAGAGGTACGCGACAGTAGTTGCGAGCTGACAGTATTTCGCGCCAGGGAAAGAGTTGCACAATGCGAATAATTATTGAACCGGATCACGTAGCGGTCGCGTGTCGCGCGGCTCGGCTTGTCGCGGACTTTATTCGAGGTAAACCTAGTTGTGTTCTAGGGTTACCGACGGGAAGCACGCCCTTGGGCATGTATCGTGAACTGATACGGCTGCACCGAGATGAGGGTCTGGATTTTTCCGAGGTGATCACGTTCAATTTGGACGAGTACATTGGGCTGGCGCCGGGCCACCGGCAAAGCTATCGGTACTATATGCAGGAGAATTTTCTGGATCACGTGAATATCCGCTCGCAAAATTCGCATGTTCCGGACGGTTTCACGAGGGACTTTGAGGGCTCGTGCGACCTCTACGAGCAGGCAATTCGCGATGCGGGGGGAATTGATCTGCAGATCTTGGGAATTGGCTCGGATGGGCACATTGCGTTCAACGAGCCAGGGTCCTCGTTAGCCAGCCGAACACGAATCAAGGCACTCGCCAGTGAGACAATCCGCGACAATGCCCGCTTTTTCGAAAGCGAGGCCGACGTCCCCCGCTTGGCAATTACCGTCGGTATTGGGACGATTCTCGAAGCAAGGCGATGCTTGTTGTTGGGTACGGGGAGCGCGAAGGCATCCTCGATTTGTGCGATGGTTGAAGGGCCGGTCACTGCCCAGGTGCCGGCTTCCGTACTACAATTGCATCGTGACGTGCTGGTGTTGGTCGATCAAGCGGCTGGCGAGCAGCTGCAACGTCGAGCTTACTATGAGGAAGTTGAGCGGGTCCGGCAGTTGCTGGACGCTGGTGAACTGCGGCAGCTGGGTATCGGTAAACCCTGAGCTGTAGGAGCTTGGGCGCTGGAGCGGCGGCCAAACGGCCGACCGTGTTCCTCTACAGAACGGGGATTGGGAGAATCGATGCGACAGATAGGCAGTTTGCCCAAGGAAAAAGACGCGAATCGTCTGGCTGCGTTCCTGGTGACTCAGGAAATTGCAGCGCATGCTGAGTTGGATGATGACGCGTGGATAATTTGGGTCCGTGACGAGAACCATCTGGATCAGGCCCGTGAGATACTCGAGCAGTTTCGACTGGATCCGAGCGATCGGCGCTATGATGGGGCCGAGCGCGCGGCGGAGGCGATCCAGCGCAAACAGCTCCAGCGAACGGCTGAAGCCCAAAAGAACCTGGTTGATGTGAAGAATCGCTGGCAGCAGCCGACTGCGCGCGACGCGCCGATAGTGATGACCATGATCATTCTGTCGGTCGTTGTCACGATGTCGGGTGGGTTTGGTCAGGCAAGAAAAGGGACCGGTGGGATCATCAATAGCCAGCTCTCTTTCTGTACGCCTGCCAGTTTCGAGCGAACGAAAGGCAATCCGCTCGCCGATGTGGCGAAAGGAGAACTGTGGAGAACGATCACACCGATCTTTATTCACCTGAGTGTGATCCACTTGGTGTTTAACATGATCTGGTTCTTCCAATTCGGCGCACTGATCGAAAAAAGGCGAGGAACGGTCCGATTGGCCCTGCTGGTGCTCAGTGTGGCTATCGTCTCGTGCATTGCCCAGGCAATCGCCCCGATGCAGTGGGGAGGGACTCCGTTTTTCGGTGGAATGTCGGGCGTCGTCTATGGGCTGTTCGGGTATATCTGGATGAAGTCTCTGTTTGATCCGGATTCAGGCATGTTTATGCCACAAATGAACGTTCTTATTCTCATTGGATGGCTTTTCCTATGCATGACGGGCGTTGTCGGCCCCGTCGCCAACGTGGCACATGCTGTCGGCCTGATCGCCGGCATGGTGGTCGGGTACTTACCGACACTGATCAAAACGTAGCCAAACGCCGGCCGGAATGAACCAGAGGGTCTGGTACACATATCGAGGAGAAAGACGGGTGGCAGACAAATTCGATCCTTATCGCGAAGCATTGGTTGTGGAATGGACCACCATTTGGCCTGAATCGTTCGCCGACCTGGAGGTTGATCGGAAACGGCGGATTGCCGAAGCCTTGCATGGCGATCCGGCTCAGTGCGATCAGCTTCAGTACATTCGCCTGCCAACCGGCTTTTGCATACAGATTACGGTAACTCAAGAGGATGTCGACCGAATTGCCTTGTGAGCGGACGACAGGATGGTGTGACCTTGAAGCCACGAATTTCTTTGCCGATTGATCTGGGGACTCGAAGTTACGAAATCGGGATCGATTCCCAATGGTTGGATCAGACTTCCGAGTGGCTCGGGCAATTTGTATCGACCGCGCACGCGATCGTTATTACCGATGAGAATGTTGAAACACTCCATGCGACTGCTGTGGCGCAAAGCCTCGTTGATGGTGGCGCTGGGGAAGTCGATCTGGTTGTTGTCGGAGCCGGAGAAACGAGCAAGTCGATCGATGTAGCCAA
>JAJSAJ010000685.1 GCA_024274855.1 Planctomycetota bacterium
AGAAAGCCCGTGTAGCGGGATTGCCCGGTGTGCATGTGAATGCCGTAGTCTGGGGACGAACCATTTTGCCTGGGGAAAAGAAGCCTGTCGATCCCAAGAGCCTTGTGCATGATCTCGGCTTCGATTCCGTCACCTCGTACGTCTGGGTTCATCACGTGGCGTTGCCCCAACAACAAACCGATTACAACTTTGTGCGCGATGCCTATTTCAAGTATTGGGATAAGGCGGAAAAAATGTTTGACGTGCCGTATTTTCCCAATGTATCGATGGGATGGGATCCAAGCCCCCGCACGGCACTTGAGGATGAATTCGGCAATTTCTGCTATCCGTTCACGAACACAATCAGCGGAAACACGCCCGCACGGTTCCGGGAAGCGTTGGAAAAAACGAAACAGCGTTTGTTGGCGCGACCAGATGGTCCTCGTATCATGAACATCAACTGTTGGAATGAATGGACCGAAGGCAGCTATCTGGAACCGGACAAAGTCCATGGAATGAAGTACCTGGAAGCCGTTCGGGATGTGTTTGGCGCCAATTGATGGCGAAGAAGCGATGGTACGTGATTGAAGCCCGTGCCTGCAGCGTGATTCTGGGTGAGTAGCGTTGGATAAATGCGAGTGATTTCGAGGAGTCTATTGATGCGTGTTATCGATCGAAGTGCCACAGTCTGTTGGATTCTACTTGCTCTATCTCTTGGTCTGTCTGACGCGAGAGCCGGAACGACTTATACCTATGTTGATCTGGTGCATCGCATGATCGACATGGAGCACTTGGCGGTCTTGCCAGCCGATGGGGAATCGTGTCGACAATGGTCCAGTTTTGATCGCGCCAGCCAGTATGACGCGAAGAGCGACAAGTACATCCATTGGGGCGCCAATGGCGATGGGGGGCAGTTCATTCGTTCGGAAGGCGATGCGGTCGTGATGGCCGAAATGAAAGGGCCTGGGTGCATTTGGAGAATCTGGTCCGCGCTGGCCAAACAAGGGCACGTCAAAATCTATCTGGACGGCAGTGACAAACCGGCCGTCGACCTGCCGTTCGAACAGTATTTCACGGGGAAAACGGAGCCGTTCGCCTATCCGGCTCTGTCGTATCAGTTGGCCGACGTCGGGTCTCGAGGACACAACCTCTACGTTCCCATTCCGTTTCAGAAGTCGTGCAAGGTGATTGCCGAGAAAGGCTGGGGCGCGTACTACCAGTTCGTCTACTCGACGTTTCCCGAAGGGACGAAAGTGCCGACGTTTCAATGGCCGTTGGCATCGGAATCGAAGGCCGCACTGGCTAAGGTGAATCACTTCTTCCAGTCCGAATTGGGAACGGATCCGGCCGGCAAACGGAACGGGCTGATCACCCAATCCGATACGATTGTGATACCTGCGGGGGGATTCGAAACGCTTGAGCTTGAGGGACCGTGTGCGATCACGGGAATCCGAGGCTCAGTCGATACCGCGGGGCGTGATGATGAGATCGAGGCGTTGCGGCAACTGGTTCTGTCGATTCGATTTGACGGGCACGAGAAACCGGCGGTCTGGAGTCCTCTCGGTGATTTCTTTGGCACGGCACCGGGCAAGAATCTCTATCGCAGCTTGGCCACCGGAATGACGAAGGATGGTTTCTATGCCTACTGGTACATGCCATTCCAGCAGAATGCCGTGATCCGGCTGCAGAATGATGGCAACAAGGATCGATCGATTTCGTTCGAACTGGATGTGGCGCCGTTGGCTCGCCCTCTGAAGGGCTTGGGACATTTTCATGCCAAGTGGCATCGTGATCTTCTCCCGGTGCGCGAGGATCGCAGACCGGACTGGACGATCCTGAAGACCAGCGGTCGCGGGCGTTTCTGTGGCGTGATGCTCGATGTCTGGAACCCCCGTGGTGGTTGGTGGGGCGAGGGAGATGAAAAGTTCTTTGTCGACGGCGAGAAGTTTCCATCCACGATCGGAACCGGATCGGAAGACTACTTTGGATATGCGTGGTGTCATCCGGGCCTGTTTCAATATGCCTATCATTGCCAAACGATGACCCAAGGTAATCGGGGGCATCAGTCGGTTCTGCGCTGGCATATCACCGACAATATCCCATTCCACACATCTTTCGAAGCGTCCATCGAGAAGTACTTCGGGAACGATCGTGGTACACAGTATTCCTGTTTGACCTGTTTCTATCTCGATCCCGACCATGACGATCCGATCCTGCCGACTTCCATGGATCAGCGATTGGGTTATTATATCAAACCTCCACCCGGCGGCGCTGGCTTTCGCGTGTTGGGTGACCCCAGCGGCACGGTCCAGGAGCAGGGCATGGCGGGCTATGGTACAGCTAAATGGAAGAACAATAATCAGCTTTGGTGGACTGGGGCTAAGCCGGGTGACCAACTGGATATCCTCCTGGAAGTGAAGAAAGCCGGCACCTATGAAGTTGTTGTGAAGTTGACCAAAGCCATCGACTACGGAATCGTCCAGATGGCTATTGACCACAAGAACGCAGGGGAGCCTATTGATCTGTTCAATCGAGGTGTGATTCCATCCGGACCGATTTCGCTCGGCCGCCACGAACTTGCAGCCGGCAAGCACACGCTGACCGTCAAAATCATCGGTGCCAATGACAACGCAGTGAAAGCCTATATGTTCGGGCTGGATGAAATTGTGTTGAAGCCAGAGTGATTTGCTTGGAGAAACCGAGTGGCCGGAGCAGCAGGTAACGCACTCGGGCGGCAAGCGGCAGTTTCAGAATCCCTTCCAGGCCGATTCGTTGCTTTATGTTCGGCGCGCGAAATGACGAAGACTGTGAGACGAACTGCAGACTCAGGCGAATGGCGGTTTCCGGGGGACAATACCGCGACGGCGTGTGGGACCGTTTACCTGTTGGTTGTAAATATACAGCCGTACGATGGCACAAATCGGAATTGTCCCCATGTTATAAGGATTCACTGTGCGGCAGGTGTGGAATCCAATCGCACCAACTCGGACGCACCAACTCGGA
>JAJSAJ010000686.1 GCA_024274855.1 Planctomycetota bacterium
AAACATGGACGTGACATTTGCGGGTGCCGAGGCGAATGTGGCCGTCTCGTATAGCTACTTGGGCGGCGACGCGAGGTTTGTGACCGCGTTACCACGCCATGCGATAGCCGATGCATGTCTCCGGAATCTTCGGGGACTGGGCGTGGATACTCGGTATGTGCTGCGCACGGACCACGGACGACTGGGGCTCTATTTTGTCGAGACCGGGGCCAATCAGCGACCGAGCCAGGTGATTTATGATCGCGAAGGTTCCGCCGTGGCTATGACCACAGCTGACCAGTATGCATGGGATGCGATCTTCGCGGATGCCGGGTGGCTGCACATTACGGGCATCACACCGGCCCTTTCGCAATGCGCGGCCGAAGCCTGTCTGGCCGCTGTGCGTGAAGCGAGACGCTGTCGGGTACCCGTATCATGTGACTTGAACTTTCGCAAGAAACTGTGGCGGTGGCACAACAAGCTGGCACCCCGTGACCTCGCCAGGCAGACGATGGCGGAAATCCTGCCGTTTGTAGACGTAGTGATTGCCAATGAGGAAGACGCATCCGACGTTCTGGGCATCCAGGCCGGTGACACGGACGTCGAGGGTGGAAAGCTTGAGATTTCTCGGTACCCGGAGGTGGCCGAGGCGATCGTGGCGCAGTTCGAGAATGTCAGGAAAGTAGCCATCACGCTCCGTGAAAGCGTATCGGCGACGCATAACAACTGGGGTGCCATGCTCTATGACGCTCAAACACGCAATGCCCACTTCGCGCCCCGGGTCGATGGCGATTATCATCCCTACGCAATTCGCGCCATTGTCGACCGTGTCGGCGGCGGCGATGCGTTTGCAGCCGGCTTGATCTATGCAATGATCTGTCCTGACTATGCTCACAATGACGGATCGATCCTGGCGTTTGCCACGGCGGCTTCCTGCTTGGCACACTCGATTTGTGGCGACTTTAATTTATCGTCGCGTTCGGAAGTCGAGGCGTTGATGCGAGGATCAGCTTCCGGTCGCGTCGTGCGATAAACTCCCAGTCCGGGTAGGGTGTGACAAGCTCGCCCGACGGACTTAGACAATCGGTCACGAAGTAACGCGAGCGCCGGCACACCAGAGTCCTTCAAACATGCGAGCATGGTGCGCGCATGTCACAACCTTAGACTCTATTCTTTGTGAGGATCAACATGTATTCTGGACATATTCGCGGAAAGTGGTTTCTCGGCATTTGTCTTATCGTCACGATGTTTCTGAAGGTTCCTTTTCGTTGTGTGGCGGAAGACAATAACATTCAAGCTCGCTTGGCCCGGATGCCACGTCCGTGGACGCGGAAAGTGCATCGGATCACCATGCAAGAGTACGAGGCGACACTCGCATACTGGGCAAAAAAATACTCGCGAATTCTCACGCTCACGACTGCCGGCAGGTCGGCCGAGGGCACGCCGATTCATCTGCTCACGATCACCGATCCAACGACCAACGACGCGGATAAACAAGTCTGCCTGATAACTTCATTACATGGTGGTCCCGAGCGGACCGGCACGACAACGATTTTGCATCTGATCGAGTGGCTGTTGGACGATTCGCCAGATGCGATGACGACCCGTCGCAGGCAGGTCATCCTATTGATGCCAATCAACAATCCCCACGCGTTTTTTGTGACTGACCGCTTCGGTAATGCAAACGGCATCGACCCTTATACGGGTGGCGGACCGCAAAACTGGGATTTCAAGACGATGACCTACAAAGCGTTGGACAAATCGCCCGAAATCAAAGCGTTCCTTTCGGTAGTCGATCGATACCGACCGGAGATGCACGCTGACATACATGGCACGGGGCTGCAGGAATACCCGGCTGATAAACTGGGCGACCGATCGCGATATCAAGGCCAGACGATGTTTGAGGTTACCGGCTCGGCGTACTCGAACTACGCACTGCGTCCCTGGGACTGGCGAGTCACCGAAGCGATCATAGCGGCCGGTGTGAAAGCCGGGTACGGATCGGACCGTTTCGAGGCGGACGCTCAGCGGGCCTACTGGGGACCGGCCATGGGACCGATCGCTGATCGCCTTTGGCGCGGCCGGCCGAATTTCTACACGGCACAATACAGTTATGCCAAATACCACACGATGCTCGCCACTCTGGAAGTCGGCTGGGAAGCGAGCGGTGTGGCACGATTGAAGGGATTACTCGAAATCGGCAATGCCCACTGGCAGCAGGATGTGCAAGCCGGCTATCCAGTCAATCGCGTCCGTTCCCTTGTCGGCCATTACGTTACGGCGTGGGGGAGCACGGCCTGCGAGCGTCGGCGCAGTCGCATCGAGCTCTGGAAACGGCAGCCCGAGTTCTCCCAAGCCTTACTCTATCCGCAAACCGATGGCCGCGACACATACATTGTCGCAACGACCCAAGAAGCCGCCGAACTGCTCGATTCTGCACCGGAGCAATTCGTCTCCAACGTCAGTGCCTTGAAGTTCGTCAATGCGGACACGATCAAGGCCTTCGTCGACGCGGGCCCGGAAATCAAGTTGTATACCGAGCGGGGCAAGGCCTCCACGGACGCGAAACTTCGGCCGATTCAATGCGGCATTAGCTTTCGGTTGCGAATTCCCTATCGCAACCCCGAACTGCTCGATGTGCGACTCAATGGGCACGCATTGCTGAAGAGCGCCAGTGACGGGTACCAAACCTGGTTTGCCAACGGTTTCACGCAAGTTCAAATCAACGTCTCGCCGGCAAGAGCAAAAACGCTCTCCCTCTTCGCTATCACGTGTGCCTACCGACCGGACGTTACACGTTCTTACGGCTGGAGCCCGCCACCCGAGGTCACTCGGCGGCTAAACAAGCAACTTCCCTAGCCCGGATTACTCGTGAGCAGTTCCGATGTCGTTCTAACCTTGAAGTCCGTAGCGGCTTGGGCACCTATTACCCGAAACGCGGCGGTCGCCGTTCACGCCGCTGGGGTCTTACCCCTTGGAAGCGAGCCGGCAGCCTACATTCCGTGAACGGTTACACGCGGCGCAACGGACGGTGCAGGCCGATTCTGGTGTGCCGGCGCTCGCGTCATGTCGCAACCGATTGTCTAGGGCCGTCGAGCGAGCTTGTCACCCTACTTTCTGTGACATGGGTCAGCGTCTCGAATTCATTCGATAGCTAGTGCGACACGTGGATTGGATCCATTTCAAGTCCGTCAGCCACTACTTCGATGCCACTCAGTATGGGACGACCGCTGTGCGAAACAAATCGCACTTCGATAGAGCCATCGCTATCGACACCGGAGACTGTCTTCAGGAGACCTCGCATTCGGCCTCCGGCCTGTCGGACAACATCGACCGCGGACGCGACCAGTTTCCCTTGAATCTGTATGTCAAACACTCGGTCACCTGGCCGAGCGTCCCCAGGCTCGGCGAAAAACAACCGGACCGTGAAACGCGTCTCCTTCAAACCAGCGACCGTTAACGAAGTGAGGCCTTCCATCCCGGAAGCACAGACCCACGGCCACCCCGTTCCACCGGTCACCCACAGCGCATGATGGTAATAGGCATTGGCATTCGCCGGTTGGACATCGATCGGCACATTCGGAGACGGTCCTCCCACGTTGGGGAAATCCAGCCACAAGGTCCCTTTCTCCGTGACCCGGTCGCCCGGCGCCCCCAAGTTGATCCCGACGCGCCGAACGGGCCCTGGCTCGGACGCGCCCCATACCGTCCACTGCTCAAAGTCTGGCGGCATGGGCACCAGGGCGAGCCCAACAGGCAGCGGATAGCTGCACGTGCATCCTTGATAGAAGTAAGGAACGTTCAATAGACCGTTCGCCGGAATAATGCTGTTGGTACATCCCGAACGAGGTCCACTGATGTGAATCGTGCCGCTCTCAATTCGTTTGTCGTAAAAGGCGGCAGTTCCAGACCGAACGGTAAAGAGCAACCCATAGTCATTGCCGCCATCGCACCCATAGCTCTTGATAATGGTCCTTGGTTCCCGAACACCTGTCAATGGATTGACGCGTTCCCCAATCACCGGAGGTTCAGGACTCCACGCGTTCTTCTGTTTCGGAGGACGGTATTGGTTTGGCTGAGCCGCTTTGAGATCTCGCTTGGGCAAGCTCGTCAGAATTGGCCTCACTTCGGCCGCCGACAACGGTCGGCCCGTATAGACATCCGAATAGACCGGTTCCGCAAGTCCATAGGGCGGGCGTGCTCGCTGCGGATAGCCTTGCCACAGTTTGTCGTACGAGATCATCACCCCGTCGAGAAACCACGGCTGGGGCGCCCGCTTGAAGTTCCCAACCGTGTCGTCGAACCACAGGACACCGAGTGGTGCTTTCACGCTCGCGTCGGGACTGCGCCAACCGCCCGTATAGTTACACGACCCGAGCAATGGGCCGACGCGTGT
>JAJSAJ010000687.1 GCA_024274855.1 Planctomycetota bacterium
ATGGGCACCCCAGCCGGAGACGCCAAAGCAGCGGCCGCCCGCATCATACTCCGCCCACCGATGCCAACCGTGGTGGATGGAGGGATGGTAGGGGCGCTTGGACGCCGCATTGGTCCAGACGTCCCACCATCCGGCCGGACCGCCCTCGGGCATCGGTTGGGCCGGTTTATCGACCCATTCGTCCGGGCCGATGAAGTTTGGCGCGAGCACGACCTTGACCTTGCCGATGGCGCCCTTCTGGATCAGGTCGCATGCGTAGTTGTTCAGCGGAATCGACCGCTGCTGCGTACCGATTTGCGTGACACGCTTGTAGTATTTCGCGGCGGCGGCCATGGCCCGACCTTCCTCGATCGTCAAACACATCGGTTTTTCGATGTACGCGTCCACGCCCATCTGCAAGACCTGGATCGCAATCCAAGCTCGGGCATGCGTCGTTGTTTCGATCGCCACCGCGTCGAGCTTCTCCTTTTCGATCATTTTGCGGAAGTCGGTATAGGCGTTCCAGTTTGCTTTGAAGTGCCCGAGCACTCTGCGCGTCTGTGGTTCGAAGCAATCGGCCACCGCCACCATTTGAAATTCAGGAGACGCCATCCCCGCGCCCAACACGGCCATGCATCGGTTGCCGCAGCCGATCAAGCCGATTTTGACTTTCTCGTTCGGCGATACATATTTGGCGCCGTGCGCAACGGCTTGAGCGGAAAGGACCATCGGCGCGGCGATCGCCGCCTTATTCAAGAACGTGCGGCGCGTTTCGGTGCGTTTCTTCATGATTGAGATTCCTCAGTGGTCAGGGTCTAACGAGTCTGGGACATGCACGCACGGTGCGCGCATGTTTGGCATTCGAATGACTGGTGTGCACGCCCTCCGAGTCGCGATTCGCATATTGAGTCAAGTTGCTCGCTTGACACGCACCCGGCCATTATACCGCAATCTGCCGTGTTTAGCACCTTCGGCCAACAAACAGAGTTGCAAGTATCGTAACCGTTCACGGAATGTAGGCCGCCGGTTCGCTTCCAAGGGGTCAGACCCATTTTCGGCGACAAGATGCGTTCGCGTAAAGAAACGCTTTCTCCGCCGAAAATTGCGTCAGACCCCAGCGGCGTGAATGGCTACCAAGTATCGCCCCAACGCTCGGGTGGTACTGGGCACGCCTTTCTTGCGCGTCAGAACGTCAAGTGCCCCCGGGTTCCGGTGTGGCGCCGGCTTGCCCCCATGGACAGCGTATTGCAGCCGGTGCTGTCGGCTGGGTATTAAACGACATTTTGGCAACGGCTTGCAGTTCATTTAGACAATTACAAAACCACAAAGTCTAAAGGAAGCTGACGCGAAGTCGTC
This sequence comes from Planctomycetota bacterium, assembly GCA_024274855.1. Lineage (GTDB taxonomy): Bacteria > Planctomycetota > Planctomycetia > Pirellulales > Pirellulaceae > JAJSAJ01. The sequence continues at coordinate 1,336 of JAJSAJ010000687.1, forward strand.
CAGAAAACGGGCATTCTCAACAGGCCGTAGCACGATCAATGAACTAATCGCTCATGTGGGCAAAGAACTCCTTCAATTCCGTGTAGTATTCGGAATAGCCGACTGCAAGCAGATTGTTGTGCCCCGCTCCATGGATCTTGATGATTCTTCGGTCTCTGCTCGGGCAAGCCTCAAACAACGCCTCGGCATCCGTGACGGGAATGATCTGGTCATCCGTGCCGTGGATGATAAGCGTCGGCAGCGTACACCGAGATATCTTGTCGATATTATCCTCAAACCCCGGCAAATCGGCCCTCGCGAGTTGTGGGCCGCCGAGCCGCCGGATGAGTGCAAGACCATCCGCGTACGGGCTGTCAAGAACCAAGCCGGCCAATGTGGCGCACCCGGACGAGACGACGTGGATTGCCGATGCACTGCCGATCGAGCGGCCCATCAGAATGACCTTCGTGAACTCGGTTCCGGCGGCAGCAGCGATGCGAGGAACGTCGGCAACGAGCGTCTCCGCGTCCTCGAACATGGAACTGAATGACGGCTTGCCGGTGCTGCGCCCATACCCCCGATAATCGACGACCCAAAACGAGACACCACAACTGTCAAAAAGAGGCGCGATAGAATCATAGTCGGATGCTGTTTCACCATTGCCGTGAAAGAAGACGACTACCGTGTCACTCTCTTGATTCGTATGAAGATATCCACCCACCGCCGCGCCATCGCATTGTGTGAGCGTCGAAATGCCACTTGGCGAGTAATCACGCAGTTCAGGGCGAGGGTGAAACATGAATCGTGTTACCTGGTTGTCATCAAGTCGCATCAGACGTCTCCGATTGGCTTTTGGGTGGCAGTGGCTCGTCGGGCCGAACGCCATACTTTTTCTGCCTGGCTCGTCCCCAAGGGCAGGCACCGAACGTCAAAAACATCTCGACAGATTGCAGAAACTTGGCAAACGTGTTTCCCTTCCGGGCTCGGGTGCATACGGGACACCGAGCCTCGCAAAACTCGGGATCGAACATCTGGCGATTTTGATCGTCTTTTGCCATAACCGGTGTTCCTTGTTCTTGGGTAACTGTTTAGCCAAATGGAGGAGAATGGCTGTCGAGGGACCCCCATGGGCTTGTCCCATGGGTGAATAAGTTTCGTGAGCTAGCGCGATGTGGTGAAATGCCCCTTCCCCGCTCGCTCCCCGCCGCCAAAAGCGGCGAGGAGCGAGCGGGGCCTTTGGAGTGACATGTTGCTCTTAGCTCAATAGACTCGCTCACCAACGGCACAAGGCCGTTGGGGTCGATTAACGGCAATAACAGCAGTGAGATGCAAATCCTACTGCTGGCAGCTAAACAGTTACGTTCTTGGTTGTTCTTCGGACGGACTGGGAAGACCTCGCAAAGGTATCACGAAAGAAAACAAACATGCCCACATGCTGATCAATTGTGGAAATACTAGCTGCCGGGTATCTCACAACGCGGATTTGTGACGACTGAACTCACGACAAATGGTTCCTCTCGAAATCAACAGCTCCTTCCATAGACACCGAAATCACGCACTGTATCGAACATCGCGATGACATTTTCGACGGGTGTTTCCTCCAGAATCGAATCGTGGCTTACGCCGGCAACGTATCCGCCGCCGGGCATCATTACGTTCAGTGTTTCGCGTGTCATGGCGAGGACTGTTTCGGGCGTGCCTTCAATGAGTACATGGTGGGAGTCGATGGCGCCGTTTAGCAGGATCTTGTCGCCAAACTTCTCGGAAATCGTCTCCGAATCGGCGACGCAGGCCTTCGTCATCAAGGCTCAGGCTACGTTTTGCTTTGGTCCAGAATTCTGTCGAGGCACCGCACCATGCCGGCACTCGGTCCGGCTGGTCGTGGGCAAACGCGGCCAATACTCGTTGACAGGACTGCACTTTGGCTCACCTGAGTATCACGTAGATAAGAACAAGCGTTCCGAACAACAGGGCGCTAAGGACCTTGTAGTTTCCGATTCCCTTCCAGCCTGGGCTGCGGAGCGCGTCCAGCGGATGGGGCCACACCAGTGACGCTTTATCTTCGGTAAACTCCTCGGGCGTTAGCAGCGATACCACGATATGAAACACGATACAAAACATGCAAAGCCAGAACGATGCCACCATCCAGTGCACATTGACGACTGTTGTGGCAAAGGACCCGCCGCCCAATAGGCTGATCAAGCCGTCGTGCAGTCCGTGCAGATTCTGCATGCTCTCCTTGGTCGAGAGGCTGACAACAAAGGCGAAAACGCCGACGAGGAACCCAACGACCAGTGTCGCAATCGAGCCCTTGCTGGAAGCCCCCTTCCAGAAGACACCCAGCATGAACGTCGCGGTGATTGGCGGGGCGATGTAGCAGATCATCGTAGCCATCATGCCGAAGATCGATTCGAACTGGGCAATGAAGGGCGACCAGGCAATGGCCACGATCATGGCGACGATCGTCACACAACGTCCGATCAGCACGAGCCGACGCTCCGACAAGTTGGGCATCCAGCGTTGGAACAGGTCGTAGCTGAAGAGCGTGGCGACGGAGTTCAACGCTCCCGATACCGTACTCATCGCAGCCGCCAATAGAGCCGCCGCGACCACACCCCGCAGACCAGTCGGCATGATCCGTTCGATCATGAACGCATAGGCGTCTTTTGATTCGAGCGGTGCTTGGCCGTCAAAAGCGTTCTGCAGAACCAGCACGTAACACATCAGGCCAGGTAGAACCAGGATGAAGACGGGCAAAATCTTGATTGCTCCAGCGAAAAGAGCGCCGGTGCGCGCGTGGTCCTCGCTCTTGGCCCCCAAGACTCGCTGGACAATTGTCTGGTCGGTACACCAGTACCAGATCCCGATCACTGGGTAGCCTAGCAGGACGGCATACCAGGGCAGGCCGGCGGGATCATCGGCCGACCGTAGCATGGTCAATTTGACCAGCTCGCCGTTAGCGATCAGCGTCTCGCGAATGCCACTCCATCCCCCTGCTTCGACCAAGGCGATCACCGTGACGCAAACGGCACCAAACAGCAAGACAACGGTTTGAATCGCCTCGGTCGTGACCACGGCGATCAGGCCGCCGATGACCGTATAGATCCCTGTCAGCCCGGCAATGGTGATGATCGTCCAAAGAAGGTACTCGTCGGGAATGCCGAGCAGACCGTGCATCACCAAAGCTGCTGTGTACAGCGTGAATCCGATATGAATGAAAACCGCCGAGACAATCGAGATGAATGCCAGCCAGTCGCGGCTTGCTCGGCTGTAACGTCTTTCGAGAAAGTCGGGCAGAGTAGCCACTCGGCTGCGAATATAAAAGGGAGCGAAGAACAGGGCCAACAAGATCAGCGTGAAACCGGCCATCAGCTCAAAATTGCCGAAGGCCAAGCCGTTGGCGTAGCCTTCCTGGGCAAGTGAGACGAGGTGGAGCGTCGAGATGTTGGTCGAGAAGAGTGCGAGCCCAATCACGGGCCAGGTTAACGTACCGCCGGCCAGGAAGTAGTCCTTGCTTTCGCCCCCGCGATGACGATGCCGCAGCCCGACCCAACAGCCGAATCCGACAATTCCTACGAGATAAACAACAATCACGATCAGGTCGATGGTCCCGATCCCAAATTGCATGACGCGGACTCCTCAGCGGGCAAGTATTCTGGCGGCGCGCGGTTATCGATGGAGCTTGGATGGGCGAAACCATCGATGGGCACGGGGCTCTGTTGGATCGACTTGGGCGGTAGTTTAGAAAGCTCCGCTTCGGCAAGCCTGATCGGTTGATCGGCGTCGCCGAGTGGTGTACTCCATATTGTCTTCCACGCCCGATGGAGTACTCCACGGTGTACCACGAATCGCTGCGTGGTGCCACCTCTTGAGCGTCTCTTTCTTGATCGATGAGGATCTTGCGGAAACGCAGCTGGCAGAGCCGTGTTCGGCGCGCGGCGGCCGTTTGCACTGCGCGAACTATCCTCGGCGTCGATCAACGGTTCGCTGTCTGGGCCGAGCGGTTTTGGAGGACAGCGACTCGCGGAAGCCCAAAGGATTCGCCAATCAATAACTGTCGCATTTTTCCGCGTACAGACCCCCATGGGCTCGTCCCATGGGTGAATCAGGCTCGCAGCTAAGGTGTTGCACTTTTCCGCGTACAGACCCCCATGGGCTCGTCCCATGGGTGAATCAGGCTCGCAGCTAAGGTGTCGCAGTTTTCCGCGTACAGACCCCCATGGGTGAATCAGGCTCGCAGCTAAGGAGGATCGCCGCACGAACGCCCCCCTGTAAACGCGACAACCATTGATCTGCCGGTCCTAAGGCATTCGGTAAACGCGGCGACAACGGCAAACGCACTCCATAGACATTAGGCTTTGTCTCAAAACCCGGAGAAGCAGTGTTTCCGAGAGGGCGTAGCTCCTGCTGAACCTCTTGTTTTGTTGGCCAGAACGGCTCGGCAGGAGCCTCGCCCTCCCGTTTTGAGACAAAGCCTAGCCCAGTTTCCAGGGCTTGCGGTATTCGTAGAAGAGCATCGCGTTCGCCTCGGGATTGTTCGTAATCTGCTCGGTATCTGGATCCCATTCGATCCGTTGCCCCACTGCCAATGAGATTTTCGAGAGCAAGGCCATGGTAGTGGAACGATGTCCCTCTTCAATATCGGCATTCGGCTTCTTTCGCGATCGCATGCAATCAAGGAAGTTGCGTGCGTTCTGCGCAGTCAAGTCGCCATCGGTACCCTTCATCGTAACTTTTTCCATGCGGTACTTGGGGTCCTGGAACTGACCACCTCGCTCAGGTACTACCTCGATCAACTTGTCAGCCGCATACAAACAGCCCATCGTCCCGCGCAACTCGACATAGCCAGACCGGGCCATCGTTGGGTACCCGCTCGCTTCATACATGCCGAACAGTGAGATCCAACCTTCCGGGAACTGGAAGATCGTCTCCGCCGTGTCCGGGATCGTGCGGTCGTCGTCAACCGCAAATTTCCCACCCATGCAGCACACGGACGTCGGACCCTTCGAGTTCATCATCCATCGGATCAAATCGAGCGCATGGACGCCGTTATTGCAGATCTGACTGCAATACTCTTTCCACCAGCGGAACTTGTACGGTGCGATCGTAGTTCGAAACGGGCGTGTCGGGCGCGGGCCGAGCCACATGTTCCAGTCCAGATCCGCGGGCGGTGCGGTCGGCTTCGCGTGCCCGATCCCGTTCGGATACATGTTGCTGCGATGGAACGAGCGAGCGACCGTCACCTTGCCAATTTTCCCCGCCTGAACGAAATCCACGCCCTTCGCGTAAAGTTTGCCCGATCGGCGATGCGTACCCACCTGGACCACTCGGTTGTTACGACGAGCCGCCTCGACCATCTTGCGACCTTCATGAATCGTCAATGATACGGGCTTCTCGACATAAACGTCCTTGCCCGCGTCGCACGCATCGACCGTCATGATCGGGTGCCAATGGTCCGGCGTCGCAATCACTACGGCATCCAAGTCCTTTCGCTCGATCACCTTGCGAAAGTCCCCGTACGTGTCGGCCTTACCACCCGCATACTTCTGGTTCGCGGCATCCAGTGTCGATTTCGCAACATCGCACATCACCGCGATTTCCATGTCGTTGTGGGTCGAGAACGCGCTGAGCAACTGACCACCTCGATTGGCTACACCAATAAACCCGAGCCGAATTCGGTCATTGGCACCCATCACTTTGGTGGTTTGCAATGCAGTCAGACCGAGGGCCGTGGCCGCAGCACCCGTGCTATGAAATGAACGACGGTTCAGCTTGCGTGTCATCGTGAAGATCTCCGTTCAAAATATCAGGCTAAACACATTTTGAAATCAACCGTGTCTATTATGCCGCGCCAATAGCCCCTCGCACAACTACCGGAAAGAAAAAGAGGGAACGACGAATCACGCGAATCACACGATTTACACGAATAGCCACTCGAAGATCGACCATGTGAAAACAACGCACTACCACCATCCGCTCGCTGGATCCCCCGCTTCTGGTCGCATTCGATCGCTACGGCCCAGCACGTCGCCCGACAGACGCAACGGTCTTGGTAACCGTTCACGGCGAAAGTGCGTGGAGCGGCATTTATCATTTATCATTTATCATTTGGCATTTGGCATTTATCATTTGGCAGTGGAAAGAGTATGACCCTGCTGCGCTGCCTCTCTCGATGATAAATGACTAAGGATTCGCCAATCAATAACTGTCGCACTCTTCCGCGTACAGACCCCCATGGGCTCGCCCCATGGGTGAATCAGTCTCGCAGCTAAGGAGGATCGCCGCACGAACGCCCCCCAGTAAACGCGACAACAATTGCTTCGCCGGCCCTAAGTCACCGTTTGTGGTATTGCGTCGATTGTTCCAAATCGCCATGCATCCGCGGATACCGGGCGCGAATACAACCACGTACATGACCGCAAATCGGTAGCTGATTTTGCTGAAAGTCCTTAGCAAATCAGTGTAGACGCGGATCGGACAGGTCAAGCTTGTACATGATTTGGTTGTAGTTGTATCGTGGTGTTCGGACGTTGTTGCCGGAGAACGTAGTCGTGTATGTTCCTTCGAAGAAGATCACGCGTCCCGCATCCTTGTCGAACATCGGATGCTGCTTCGGATTGTAAAAACTGTACTTGTCGTGTGTTACGATCTTGCGTGCGTTGGTCCACGGTCCGACAAGTTGTTTCGACTCGGCATACCAGATTTCGCCGAGCGGCGAGCTGCCGAACGATTCGACCCCAATCATGATCCAACGTTTGCGGTAGTGGTTCCAATTGACCGAGCCACGGTGGATCATAATCGGTTTACCCGTTTCGCCTTCCAATTGAAACAGGCCCTCTTTGGGTTTGATCAGGCCTTCGCGAACCAAGCGGGCTTGTAGCTTGGGTGTGAAAGGAAGGGTATTCGTTTTCCAGGCGTACAAGGGGGCCATGCCGTCACGGATCACGGCGATCGAGTCTGTTCGACATCCCTGCTTCAGACACGTATAAGCCTCGTACTGCGACAAATCTCGCAGAGAGTCCGGCGTGGCGCGGACTCGCACCAGGGGAAACGGATTGGCGAAATAGACATACTCCACACCGGCCTCTTTGTGCTTCAATGGATGACCGCCTGGGAACAGGGGGCCATGTAAATCAAACTCGACAAGCTTCGTGAATTCCCCCGTTTCGTCATTAAACTCGGCCAGTCCCCGCTGATAGACGGTCAGCGGCGGCTTGATCTTCACGTAGGTGGCGAACAGGCGTTCTCGTCCGTCGTTGAGAGTGACAAGTCCATTGATCCAGGTTGGTCCTTTGCCTGGGATTTGGGCGGTCGGACGTGCGAATCCATCCTTGCCCACGAAGTACTTAAGATCGACCCCGATCTCAGGATCCAGCCCGCCGTAGCTCGGCAACAACGACACCGCTCCAGGTACGTGAAAGTTGCCCAGCGGATAAGACGGTCGATTCGTATCCCCCCAAAACCAGTAGATCTTGTCCTTGTAGATAGTGTTTACAACGCTGTCGGACCCGAAAACTCGGCCATTCAGCACCGGCTGCCGGATCGGCACCGGCTTGTCGAGCAACAGGCTATCTCGATAGATTCCCGCGCCGGTGACACGATAGAGTCGCTCGGCGATGTTTGTACGAGTGACTTTTAACGTCGCCCTGCCGCCGGGCGTGATTTTTAGATGCGCCCCTCGGTAACCGAACCGATCTTTCGGATACTCGTAGCCGTGACTTCTGACGTGAAAAAACACCGTCTGGGTCATTAACCCCGGTTCATAGAACGCCACGAAGCCAGCCGAGTCGGTGAAATAGTGGATGTCGTTGACGGTCGTCAGTTCGACCAGCGGGACACCACGGCCGGTTGCATCGTCGACCACCTCGATGCAGAAATAGTCATGTGGATCGGCCCAGATCAAAGGGGCCGGCAGGAGAAGCCATAGAATTGTGACTGCAGTCGGTAGGTTGCCCATCTGCATGGCTCCGCCCAAGGCGTTAATGAATGAGAGTGCCGCTACGACACTCGACTTGGCTCGTTGCATTGTGGCAGCAGCAAGCGCTGTATGCAACATCGGTGTTTTCTTCGATGAGCGGCGAGCTGCGCAAGAAGAAAGACGTTGCGGTGTGACGAAGCACGCGAGCTAGTCCGTCTTGACGAAAACCGCGGTGTGGCTCAGGCGTACTTTCGGTGGGACCTCCAGGGCAAAGCCGACCTTCCGGGCCATGTCGACCATCTCTTGAAAGTGGCTTTGTGTGACATGCCCACGTGGTTCGACCAGCAGGATCTTGCCGGTCGGGTCCAGGCAGCCGTGCAGCTGGCGGAACAGTGCGCCCGTGTCCGGCGCCTCGTGAGCGGACCAGAACAGCAGCGCAAAATCGATCCGTTCCTGCAGGTCAATGGAGTCCGCCTTGCACGCATGCGTACGAATGCGGCTTGCGACGCCCGCTTTCTTGGCTCGTTTGCGCAGCGTTTCGAGCATCCGTGGCTGCAGGTCAATGGCAATGACTGTCCCATCCGGGCCGACCATTCTGGCCATCGGAATGGAGAAGACGCCCATGCCGCATCCGAAATCGGCAACGGTCATGCCCGGTTGGATAAAGGGGCACAAGATTCGAGTTGGGCTGTGAAGCAGACGACGAAGTGGGTTGTCCAAAAAGTAGCCACCCCACCATGGACAGACGTGCTGGCGCATTGGTTCGGTTCTCATTGTTCGCTGACGCGCGCTATTAGGAATTGCGTAAAGGGCGGGAAATTGAACTTGACCGAGCAGGGACAGTTTCGTAGGGTTTTGGTCAATTGGCCGCGGGCCAGCGGTGCGCGCGGACGGAGTGTTACAAACGCCACTTCAAAACCACAGTGGGTACTGCCATGGATTTGTTTGAACGACTGCACGTATTGCATCGTGCGTGGAGATACAGGCTGCGAGCGGACCGTGACGAATTGGCCTTCTTGTTCAACCATAATCTGGTTGGTCAAACGGTTTTGGACATCGGTGCAAACCATGGAATTTACTCGTATTGGATGCAGAAGTGCGTTGGGCCGACGGGAGCCGTGGTGGCTTTTGAACCTCAGCCGGAGCTTTGTGAATACCTGCAGGATTTGAAAGCGGCATTCTCCCTTCATTCCGTTCAGATTGCGAACGTGGCATTATCTTCCGAGTCAGGTGAGGCAACACTCACTCGCCCAAAAGGCCATTGGGGCGGTGCCAGTCTGAATCATGTTGAGCAGTCCGATGTCGAGCAGCTTCGGGTGGATAAGACAACGCTTGACGGTTTTCTGGAACGTCATCCCTCGCTTGCCAAAGTCGGTTTTATCAAATGCGACGTCGAGGGGCACGAGTTGGAAGTCTTCGAAGGCGCCCAGAAGACGCTCGCCCACGATCGACCGGACATTGTTTTCGAGTGTTATGACGACAAGGTTCTGGCCGGGAAACTCTTCTCGCTGCTTGGAACTCTCGGATACGACGGCTTTTTCTTTCATCAGCGCAAGCTGACATCCGTCGATCGCTGGTCGGAACTGAGACCTTTGAACAAGCGGCCCTTCCTGAACTACGTCTTTGTTCATCGAGAGAATAGCGGTGCGGTGCGCCGGGCCGCTTAACCGATCGCCCGCCGACTCCGATCGCTTACTGGCATGCGGCCAGTATTTCAACGGTGCGTGTTGCTCCAACTCGGGTCACGCCAATCGCGCGAACCTCGAGCAATTGGTCAAGCGTGCGGATCCCGCCGGCGGCCTTCACTTGGACGTGTTTCGGTGCATATTGACGCATGAGTCGAAGATCTTCCAGCGTGGCGCCGCCCGTTCCGTACCCGGTCGATGTCTTGACCCAATCCACATCGAGCTCGCCACAAATCTCACACAGCCGGATTTTGTGGCTCTCCTGCAGATAGCAGTTTTCGAAGATAACCTTCACTTTCGCTCCTGCCTCATGAACAACGCGTGTCACTTCGGCAATGTCCTGCTGAACAAACGGCCAATCCTCGGATAGCACTTTTCCGATGTTCGCGACCATATCGAGTTCTTTGCCCCCGTCTTGCAGCGCCTGCTCGGCCTCGGCAACTTTGGTATGGGTCGTGTTACCGCCATGGGGGAAGCCGATCACGGTGCTGGGCGCGACCGAGCTGCCGGCCAGCAGCTCGCTGCATCGTGCCAGGTAATACGGCTTGATGCAAACCGACGCAACGTCATGGTCCAATGCCGTCTGACACCCGGCCTCGAGCTGTTCGTCCGTCATGATCGGATTCAGAAGTGAATGATCGATCATCTTTGCAATTTGTTGACGTGTGTAGTCCATCGTACGTCTTCGCTCCTGGGTGAAGTGATTACAGCGTGCTTTCCAGTCGACATTTGACCATCATCAGGCAACTCTCAGCGACGACGTTTGCTCTCATGGATGCGGGTACTCCGACGTTGAGAACCGAACATCCAACAAGCAGCGCCCAAGGGGATTGCGGACCGAATGCTGTTCGTGCGAGGCTCGACGCGATTAGGGGGCCAGTAGTTTATCGATCAAAAACGCAGTCGCATTGGCGTACGGTTTCGGTTTCACGCGGTTGCCGATTTGAAGGTAGCACTCCACACCAAGCTGGTCCGCCTTCTCCTTCATCTTGACGCCATAGACCGGGTGGTGGATGCCGTGCCCGGCACTGGTTGACGGGAGGGTCATCTTGTCGGGATAGGACATATAGAGTGGTGGATCGTCTTTGCTTAGATGATTGTACGGTGAAAACTCGACGTAAAGAGCATGGTGTTTATCGTAATTCTTCAGCGCGCCGGCCATCGTC
>JAJSAJ010000688.1 GCA_024274855.1 Planctomycetota bacterium
GGGATTGCTAGTGCCCAAACGCTCGGTTTTCACCCAGTCTATCTGGCAACTGCGATCGGTGCCGGCTCACTGGTCGGATCCTGGATGAATGACAGCGGATTCTGGATCTTCGCAAAAATGAGCGGTTTGACCGAAGTCGAAGCGCTCAGGTCCTGGACCATCATGCTGCTGGTCCTCGCCACGACCTCACTGGCCACGACCATGGTGTTGGTTACGTTGGTGCCCGACCCCACATTCGGCACACTCACCGGAGGCGTAGGACCGTGAGCCACCACGCAGATGCTTATGCTCGAGCCCACGGGTGCGCTCTGCTGCTTGTCACGTGCCTCACTGCCTGTGTGCTGCTGCTGATAAACCGCGTCTTGATCGCCTGGGCATATCTGTTAGTCACGCCCCAACAGTGGGACAACGACAAGCTGCACACTCTCGCGTTGTTCGTCGGACCGGTCCTTCTTATCCTGCCCGAATGGTGGCTGTTCGATGCGGTTTCACGACGCGTCAGCCGATTGTTTTCTCGGGCCCGGAAAACCGAAATACGACGTGCCGTCCGGCAACAGAAGAAGTAGGCTCAGCCAGCATTGAGAGCCGTTCTCATAAGGCGTGTGACCAATGACGCGTTGAAGGCTTCCGGGTCAAAATCCCCACCCAGCCACTCGGCCATTTCCTCGTACGCGGTGGAACCCGGGTTCTGCAACGTTTCCAACAGATTCTGATATGACCACGAGCCCCCACAATCTTCCGGAGGACCAGCTCGTTCGCCCTCGAGACATTTTGGGTATTTCTGTTTTGGCCGAGCCGGCTCGACAGCTTCCACCGCGATAGAATGCGTCCAGCTGTCTCCAAAGTCGTACATGTACTGCCCAATACACGGCGACGCTCCAAGAGAAACAACGTCACGGAGGTACGTGCTTCCCGTGTCCCCCTCATCCTCGTCGAGCATCCCAAATGTATCCGACGCCTCCGATCCGCGCGGACCGTATCGGCGACCGGAGAACATGAAATCGTAAAGATGCATATTTTCCCAGCCGAAAGCTATTTGAATACAGACGTGCAGCTCATCAAGCGTCATGTCGGGCACTTCAATGCGACGCCAAATCTCCGGCGTTACGTCACACAATACGATCAACAATCTATAGATTGCATCCCCGGAACTCTGAAGCTGATCCTGCTGCCGCAAATCAATCAACTGCTGATAAGGCTTTCGTTTGGCTCCCTTGAGTGTCGCTAACCTCTCCCGGGCAACATCGGCCGCTTGCGCCAACTCGGAATGGGTCATGTCAACCGGAAGCCGCCTCTTGGAACGTAGGTCGATCGCCGATGCGATTTCCGGCAACAACTCCGCAACGACCCTCCGCTGAGCAAGTGTCAGCGTAACCGGCAAGGTCGTCTCCGCATAACGTTGTTCAGCAGTCAACGGACCCGCCTCCGGATTCGGTAGACTCGACGGGACATCAGGCAGACCGGCCAGCCTGATCATATCTCCCGCAGCAACCTGAAAAGCCCTCAAGATGAAGTCGTGCCAGAACGTTCGATCGTTCGGCTTGCCGTGCTTCATCAGGTTTTTCAGCGCCTCCCGCTTATCAACACCAGCATCAAGCAACGACTTATTCAAATAAGCGGTCCAGTCAGAGGACGAGGCACCTGAAAGAACGTACGGAGTCGTCAACGTAACGTGATAGCCCTGTTCGTCCAGCAAAGGAGCGCCAAGCCGTACAAACCATAACTCGCCCGCTTTCCCCGTGTACTCGGTCACCGAATGGCAAAGAAGCTCTTGCGCTGTTAACAATTCCCGCAAACGGATCAGATCGCCCTCGAAGCCCCGGTGTTCATAGATCCCCATGTGCGACTCTGCCAGACTCCGCAGTGCCGCCAATAACGACTCGTCGGCACCCATCGACATCAAGAGGTATACTAGGCACGTGGCAATCGACTCGTCGTCCTCTCCAAAACTAAAATCGAACAACAGCCATGTCCAGAAAAAACTCCCCGTAATGGGATACCCCTCATTCTCGTCTACCTGATACGCCTCTTCCGACTCGACCGCAATGTCATAGAACTCCTCGAACTCCTCTAGGTCGGCAATACCTTCGGAAAACATCGATGCGAAATGCTGGGCCATGACATAATGGACGTACAAAGGATCAAGGTCTTCGTCCACCAAGTCCTCGGGCATCTCCAAGCCGGCAAATAGCTCTTCGGGCAAACTCGCTTCAAACTCATCGTCGTCCGCCTCGTTTGAAATCTGTTGGTTGAACTCGTCGACAAGTTTACGGCTGATCCGACCCATGATGTGGTTTCCTTTCGAGCATCCAGGCAAAGGGCGCAATCCACTCGCTGCATTGTAGCAAGTCCGCCATGTCGCGGGGCCGGCGAAACGCCAAACGTCCTCCAATTGCCGACACGAGTGCTGAGATACAGCACCTACAAAATCTGCGAAAATCAGGCAACCTAGGAAACTTACTTTCCTGTTCTCAATAGACTTCAGCTGCGTTACCACGCGACACGGGCCGGTACGTCACAGGCGCTCCGCCGAGACGGATCAGTTTTCGGCGGCACCCTGTTCCTGAAGCCACCATCGAAAGAACCGGTAGATCTGCTCGTGCGACTCGGCCGTCGGTGCATGCCCTTGCCGATTAGTCATGGCAACACGATTTCCGTATCCCAGTAATTGGTTGACGGCAATTGCGTGATTCAAGGCGGGCCAACGTTCGAGCAGATCGGCCGTTCCTCCGGAGACGAGAAACGGTCGTGGGGCCATCAGCGCGTGCAGCTGAATCAGGTCATGTCCTGTCTCGACCAGCCGCTTATAAGCTCCGGTACGCACGGCGCCTTCGCTCGGCAGCCTCCGAAAGAAATACCGTTGATTCTCAGCGTAAATCGCGCCGGGTTCGGTACCGAGATACCAAGGGTCCCAATAGTTGACACTGCCACCCGGATTCTGTTTTCGCCGATCACGCTCGTCAAAGACAATCCCAGGGTCCGACCAGACGGCACACGCAAAGTGGTCATCCAGGCAGGAGGCAAACAGGGCCCACTTGCCGCCGAAAGAATGCCCGACCACGCCAATGCGATCGGCAAAGACTTCCGGTCGTCGACTCAGAAACACACGTGCATTTGCAGCGGCATACGCTAGTGCGGAAAGGGGCTGGATCGTAACTGGTTTTCCGGCCGGTCCAAAGTAGGGCAGACTCCGTCCCGGAATCTTCCTGGCGTCATCCAGATTCACGCGCGAGTTCGGCTTGCCAATCGACAGTGTCACGAATCCGCGTTTGGCCAGTTGCCATCCGAAGTCGCGCATCGGTGTTCCCAAACCGGCGCCCGTCTGCGCATCGTAGTACAGTACCAGGACAGCTGGAAACGGCCCATCACCGTCGGGAATCAAGAAAAAACCATCAACCATCTCGCTCCCCAGGCCGATCCCCAAGCGAACTTGTCTTTGCGTGATCGTTCCGCGTCGCGTAATCTTAACGGTTTCCATACGAGGGTTTTCCACCAAGGGTGGCCAGGGCCCCATGATCGACTGCCAAGTTTTGCGAAGCTCGACGCGCCGACGCTTCCATTGCTCCGCCGACGTGATAGTTCGGCCTCCAGGTGCTGTAAGGGGCGACTGATAGTTGCCCAGCTGCGCCACATACTCTCTTGGCGGTTGGAAAAACGGGGCCAGGTCGTCTGGTGGTCGCCGCTCTTGGGCCACCCATTCGGCTCGACGCACGGCGTCCTCCTTGGCACGGATTTTCCGCGCCGAAATACTGCGAAATACGAACGGAGCCGACGCGTTCGGCGGCAAGGATTCGAGTACCTGCCCGAGCTTCTCGCGGGCCAGCAAAGCGTCGTGACCGAGTGCGGCCCGATCATCCGGAAGGGCGTGCTGTTCAAGCGGATCTTCAGCCAGATCATAAAACGCTCCGGATGAAAACAGCTTGAATCGCAAGTCGCGTACAACACGTGTTTTGTAATACTGGGTGTAGGTCCAAGGGCGTCGCCAGCACGCATCGTCTCCTTGTCGCAAGACGGATGCGAACGACTGACCGTCAATGACAAGTTTTTTCGGAATCCGGGCACCGGCCAGATCGACCAGCGTAGGCAGGATGTCGGCCGCATTGATCAGCGCATCGGACTCGCAACCGCTCGGTATCGATTTTGGACAATTGACAATCAACGGCATGTTGATTCCACACTCGGACAACGAATAGATCCCTTCTCCGGCAATTCTACCGTTGATTCGCCCGCCCAGACTCTCCGGGTATCCCTGATCCGTACCGTTGTCCGTACCATTATCGACCGCAACAAACACCCACGTGTTGTCGCGAATTCCCA
>JAJSAJ010000689.1 GCA_024274855.1 Planctomycetota bacterium
AGGGTGATGTCAGCATCGGCTTCCGGCCCGAGATGGCCCTTGTTTTTCAAGCCGAGAATTCTGGCCGGAGCCGCTCGCGTGATGATGCAGATTTCGTTCAACGTGTATTGACGATCCAAGTCGGCCAGGCTGCATCGCTTGACCACGTCGGGATGGACTGTTTTCAAAACGTCGTGCCGATAGGTTCGGTCCATCAACAGGCGGATAATTTCCGGATACGACGTGAATGACGCTCCGTTCGGATGGTCCGTGCTCATCGCCACTCGCCACGGATCCTCCATCAACAGATACCATTCAAGGCCGATTGCCCATTGAATGGTATGAATCAGGCTCTTGTTGCGGTACTGGATCGGCGCGATACCGCATCCCGATTCCAACTCGATGTCGCAGCTGAACCACTTTGTGCCGTAGATATTATGCAAGTAGTAACCGAGCGGTCCGTCGCCGGTCATGCTGGTTGTATCACCAAACATCACTTGCCCAACGTCGACGGTGATATTGTCGTGTTGATTTACATAGTCAACCAACGGCTGGACTTGTGAGTTGAAGGACGTTTCGTCTTCATCGCCACCTCCGTAGCTGTGAAATTGGATATGCGTGACATGGCCCCGATGGCCTTCCAACGCTCGGAAGGTTTCTAGCGTTGTTCGCCAGTTCCCAGGCAGTCCCAGATTGTTGCAGTGGATGTGGACGCCATGCGGGAGGCGGATCGCGTCGGCAGCTTCCGCCGTCTTGCGGATAATCTGTCTTGGGGTGACGTCATAGGGCGATACCGAATCATCGATTCCGCTGACGTTTCCGGCCGCGCGATGCTTCCAGACTTCGACGCCACCCGGATTGACCAACTTGATGGCATAGGCTTTGGCCGCAGTCAGGATCCATGCGACGAACGCCGTCAGTTGCTCATCATCCTTCCGGCTGATCGCTCGCATCGCATAGTGATTATTGCCCAGCAGGATGAAGAATCCTTTGTCGATACAAGGGGTGTCTTCGAATTCTTCGTGAGCATGGCGAGCGGCCAGCGGGGGCACGGCGGCGTCGAAGGCTGTCGTATAGCCCAGTCCGGCGTATGCATATCCCGTGGCAAATGTGCTCGGTACACTTCCCATGGTTCCACTGTGCGTGCAATGCGTGCGGCGGACAGGCGTTTGATATCTCTTGTCTTCGGGCCGCATTTTGCGCGCCATGTTGACTTTGGGGCCGGCAATATGAGCATGCATGTCGACACCACCAGGCATCACAATCAAACCGGTTGCGTCGATAGTCTTGACTGTGTACTGGGTGGAGTCGGTCGGGGCAGGAACAATCTTCCCACCACGAATCCACAGATCGCCAATCTGGCCGTCAACACCGTTAGCTGGGTCGTAAATGCAGCCGCCGGAGATCTTCAGCAGGGAATCGGGCATTTTGTCCACCAGAGTCTTGAAGAATAACGGATGCCAAAACAGAGCGATTGCCACCGCTCCCTATCATGCAGAGAATCGTCCCCGGCCACAAGCGGGCGTTGCCTAGAGCAGGTTGTTTTGACGCGGCTTGCGACCGGCGAATCGCGTCACGCTCGCTGGTTAAGATCGAAACCTGGCAACTTGCCTCGTGGACCGGTATGATGTAGCGAACGTCGACGGTTTGAGTCGCCGGTTGTGACGCGTACACGCGGCGCGCACATGCTTGGGTGGCGATCAAGGAAAGTGGTTCGGTGGGCCGAAGAAGGACCCGTCCAAGGGTGGCAATGCGGCACCGCGCATGCGAGGGCGGTAGCTCGATCCTGGTTGATGGCTCGGTGAGTTGCGTGAGCCGTGGGCAGATGTGTTTTCCACAGCTTTGGCCAGCAACCCGTCAGGGAGTCTGAAGTCTGACATTTTGCGGGCGAAACCCGTCTTGGGAGTTTATCCATGTCGATTATTCCTTCGGAACTTGCCTGCAAGCAGATCGAGTTTGCTCGCGACTACATGTTGAGTCTTGTCGAGACGATTCCCGATGCGGATTGGTTTCGACTGCCCTCAGGTGCCGTGACGCACGTGGCGTGGCAAGTCGGTCATCTGGCGATGGCCGAGTATGGGCTCTGCATGTTTCGTCAGCGGGGCCGGCGGACGGAGGATCTGGCATTGATGTCTGGAGTGTTTCGCAAACGATATAGTCGCGGTTCGACGCCGGATTCCGATCCGAAGAATCAGCCGGCACCGGCTGAGATTCGCCAAGTATTGCATCGCGTCCATGAAAGCGCGATGCGTGAACTGGTGGCCTATTCCGAGTCGGACTTGCAGCAGCCTATCGATCAACCCTATGCGGTTTATGCCACGAGACTCGGTGCGTTGCTCTTTTGTTCGCATCACGAGATGATTCATGCCGGGCAGATCGGTTTACTTCGGCGATTGCTCGGGCTGGATCCGGTGCGTTGAACTTGCCATGGCCGTCTATCGGACGGTTGTGTGTTGCGCTGTCGTAACCCGTATTGGAGGATCCGCCGTGCGAATGCCGCTTCTGCTAATTGTGTGTTTGGGATTTGGGCTGCCTGCACGAGCCGAGTCGCCACGAGTTACGGTCAGCCAGACGACCCTGGGAAGGACGAACTGATGTGCGGCAGTTGTACGGTCAAGTGTTGCACGCACTGGCCGACCAACAGCTGGCACAAGGCGATTTTGAAAAGGGAATTGAATACCTGGAACAGGCAATGGAGTATCCCGAGAATCTAGGCGTTGGCATGCCCCATGATCCGGATTTTTCGAAGGAGTACTTCAAGCTGGGGCTATGTCACCAGAATCTCGGGAACCAAAAGAAAGCACGGCAATACTTCCGAAAGGTGATCGAGCAACGGCGAACCAAGTCGGTGTGGTACCGTCGTGCGGAAGCGGCGCTTAAGGAAATCGATCGCCAATAACATGCCGAAATTGGCCGGCGATTGTCGATGTGGGAGGGCGAAGCTCCCGCTGAGCCGGGGCCGGCGATTGTTGGCGTGGGAGGACGAAGCTTCCACGGAGCCGGGACGTCCCGAGGATATTTCGTTGTCGCGGCGCGCACTTCCAGATTCGGGACGCGCTCTCAGACAGCGCTGCGCTCATTGGTTGGCAATGATTTGGCGAACGTGTTGTTCGATTCCGGAAAGGATGTCGAAGTCGCTCGGGTGTGGTGATGTCAGAGCGGGACGCAGCGGAATAGGAATGTCATCCATGCGATAGACGGTTCCCGGCACGTTGATTCCGTAGGTTGCCACCGTGAACGCCACGGCCGCTCCACGGGTTGTTGGCGTCTCTTTGGGGTCCAAGGCGACGTATGGAATCGACCGAAGATGCTCGCGCGCCGATTCTGAAAAATTCGCCATCGGATCACTGGCCAGGATCATTGCCGCGTCGGCTTCACGCCGGGCCAACAGATCGGATGCTGTATACTCACCGGGATTGAATCGTGGGTAGCCGCGGCAGAGATTGACACCGAAAGGGTAGCCGGTGCGCCAAGTAACGACATTGTCGGCGCCGGTCACATTTCCGTGACCTCGGTTCGGCTTGCAGGCGAATCGTGTGAATTGGTTCAGGTCGCGGGTCAATGCCAACAGGGCTTCCGTATTTGCGTGTTTGCCTCGAGTCATGGTCAGGCCCATGCCGAAGAAGATTACGCCGAATTTGGCTTGTTTCATTTGGGCTGCCAGATCTTGCCAGATTTTCAGGGGTTGCCCCGTTTGTTGAAGGACGTCTTCTGGATCCAACTGAATGCCGGCGACAAGTGCCCGAAGTGTCCAAAGTGCTTCAAAATCACAGCGTGGTTTGACGGCAATGAACTGGTCGGCTGCCTTAGCCGACTTTGTCTTGCGTACGTCGAGGACAATGCAAGTCCGGTCTTTGCGCCCGTTGGGAAGAAACATGCCTTTGGGCATCAGGCTATACCGTGTGAAATGCCTGGGATGACTCTCCGCCGGATTGGCACCCCAGAAGATAATCAAATCACCTCGGTTGCGGACTTCGCCGAGTGAGCAGGTCACTTCGCCGACACCCTGCAGGGCCATGCCCGATGGTCCGTGGCAGACACTGGACGTTGAATCGAGATTGCTGCCGATCCAATCGGCAATCGCCACTGCGACACGCTGCGATTCGCTGGTCGTGTCGCTCAGGCCGTAGATCAAAGGATAGCGAGCATCCGTCAGCAACTCCGCGGCACGTCGGATGCCGTCTTCCACGGATGCGGGTTTCTGGTCGATCAGACAAGATGGACGATCGTCAGCGGCATGATTCAGGAACCATGCCGTACCGAGCGCACAGGCTCGCTTCGCTTTGACAATCCGGTTCCCCTCGACGTGGATGTCAATGTCGTCACAGACACATCCGCAAAACGTACACGTTGCATCACGGATGATTGTCGGGGTTGGCGAGTCGCTTTCCGGTACGTTCATGAAACACCTCGATCGAGGACTTAAATACGGACATCAATTCCCTTGCTTGTGGGCATCCCCGATCCGTGGGTATCTTGTCCCATCAACTGACTGGACAGATCGCCATACGCGATGAACAAGAGGCCGGATGGAAGCTCGCCCGGTTTGGCCGCCGCCACGGTCGTTTCGACCTGTCCAGATGGGCTGATGATCCTCACTCGATCGTTATTGGCCAGTCCCAGTCGCTGCATGTCCTCAGGTGCCATGCAAAGCGCGTGGATTTCGTCCTGGTACATTTGGCCGAACTTGCCTTCACTGATGCCTCGTCCTTGTCGCAGAGTTCGACCGGGAATCAGAATAAATAGTTCAGGCATCGATTCGACACTCGTGTTTTCCGAGGAACTGACCGAACGTGGCCCACCGCCACAACCAAATTGTTGAACGGACGTGGGCGTCCGTTCATTCGTTCACTCGACGGACGCGGGCGTCCGTCGGACAACAAGACGGAAACGTACTTCGCCCATGTTGCCAATTTAGGGTTGGGGGCCCTGTATGTCCAGACGGAGTTCATGGTCAGATGTCGTTTAGGTTCAACTGGTCGATGCAACTTTGCGGGATCCACCCTTCTGATGTCCAGCCACGCCCCGTATTGTAGGCCCGGACGGCATTCTGGAAACGGGCGCGGCTGAGGTAGGCAGCCGGATCGTCCGGCAGCGGTTGTTCGAAAAAACGTTCGGGAAGCGTATCTTCCGCCGGGCTCCAGCCGGACTGGATGTTGAATAGTTTTTTTGACGTGACAATACGGTTGGCCGTTGTGTGAAGCTCATTGCTTGTCACTTGCCAGCCGGTCACGAATTGGAGGATCTGTGCGATCGACTCGGTAATGTCCGGCAGCGCTCGGCGCAGGAACTTGCACAAGATCAGTGAATCGAGCAATGCCGATTGATTCTCGGTTTCAATGGCTCGCAGCACGGTGTTTGGGGTCAGATCTCGTCGGTCGACGTGAGGTGAAAAATCAACTTCAGCGGCTCCACTGCGATTGTGATCGGCGCCCCGCGTAGCCACGGCGAGGCCGAGTGCCAAGGACTGCATCGCTCGAGGTTCGTAGCCGGGTAGTTCCATGCCCTTGACATGGGGCGCAAATGCCGCGGTGTTGTTACCGAGTCGCTTTGCCAGGATCCGGCTGCCCTCAGCCATCAAGTTGCCCAAACCATCACGCGATGCTGTCAACTCGATTGCTCGGAGCACGGCTTTCTCCGAGCCGAATTGCAGCCAGGGTGCATCGAGCAACTTTCGTTGGACACATTCCATTGCGAAAGCGATCGTTCCACCGGTGCTGATCGTATCGATTCCCAGCTGATCACACCGTTGTGACGCGGCCAATACGATGTCAGGTTCCGTGATGCCGCAGAGCGGTCCCAACGCAAAAAGATTTTCGTACTCAACGCGGACCATCGAGTCGTCGGCATTTGTGTCAGGCCTGATCGCATAAGCGTGCTCACACCCGATCGTACACGCAACACACGATCCTCGTGCGCTGGCGCGTGTTGCCGTGAGGGACTCGGGAGACAGTTGCTCGGAGTCTGGACAGCTGCCCTGCTGGAAGTTTCGAGTCGGAAGGGCATGGAGGCGATTCAGCACGGATAAGTTGGCGGCCGTTCCGAGTTCACGATACTTGGCCGTTTCCGGGCCGATCGATCGACTGGCCAGTTCGTGTGCCAAAGCGGCTAATTTTCGGTTGTCCGCGTAGGCAACGGTTTGCGAGCCACGGAGGAGAATTGCCTTGATGTTCTTGGCTCCGAACATGGCGCCGGTCCCGCCTCGTCCCGCATGACGTCCCGCATGAGACAGGGTGGCATAACGGACCGTCCGTTCGCCCGCTGGGCCAATGATCGCCGACTGGAAGTCCGAAGAAAACAGTCGTTCGAGCCGCGCCGACGCGTCTTGGCATTCCATGCCCCAAAGGGACCCTGCCGGCTCCAGGCGGACCTGGCCGTCCTCCACTAGCAAAACCGAGGGCTCGACCGCTCGGCCGCGAATGACCATCGCATCGCATCCGCATTGTTTACCGGCGATTGCGAATCGGCCACCCATCAGTGAATCGTTGATTCGGCCCGTGAGCGGGCTCCGGCAGACGATGGCCAGTCGGGCTGAGGTCGTGATGGGGCTGCCGACTAGCGGGCTGAATGCCAGGACGATTGGCGCCGATGGCTGCAGTGGATCGATGCGGGCACCATCGGACTGCATAAGTAAATAGGTGCCCAGCCCGCTTCCACCAAGGAAACCACGTAAGACTTTGCTCGACAATTCAGTCGTCGTTGCCGTCGGCCCGCTCAAGTCGATATGGAGGCATCGAGCGTGGTATCCTGGTACTGGTGAAAGTTGTGACATCGGTTCTTTTCAGTAGGCGA
>JAJSAJ010000690.1 GCA_024274855.1 Planctomycetota bacterium
AATCGACCCCAACGGCCTTGTGCCGTTGGTGAGCGAGTCTATTGAGCTAAAGAGCAACATGTCACTCCCAAGGCCCCGCTCGCTCCCCGCCGCTTTTGGCGGCGGGGAGCGAGCGGGGAAGGGGCATTTCACCACATCGCGTTAGCTCACGAAACTTATTCACCCATGGGACAAGCCCATGGCGGTCCCTCGACAACCATTCTCCTCCATTTGGCTAAAGTGTTAACAAGCACGAAGTCACGTTGCGGCACGGACGGGTCCTCACGAATTGTTGTCTGATGAGGACCATTTCACTATAATCGAGACCCGCGAAGCCAGCAAAATCGTTCATAAGACGCGACAAGACAAGGACTTAAGCCGGGCATTTCATGGAGTTTCTAGTGAGGAACCGACGGTAGATCGCTCAAGAGTGATTCGGGCGGAACCTGTCGTATGGTAAAATGGAGCGAGTGTAGACCCCGGCGAAATCCCAACAGAGCCTTGATCGTAGCGTCGTCTACCACACGGGAGGGCGCAGCTCCTGCTTGAGCCGTAACGTCAACCAGAGTCGACACTTTTCACCAGCTCGGCAGAAGCCTCGCCCTGCCGCGGGGAACCCCATTGGCCCGCTCCCGTTGGTCGCTAGACTTTGTCGTGAACTCAGCGATTCTGGAAGTTGGCGATATAGACACCCCCGACTGGAAAGCCAGCGGCGAATAAAAAGGAGTTACATGACGCGTCCCACTCGGATCGGAATTGGCCATGACACGCATCGCCTGGCACCGGATGGTCCCCTGCGACTAGGCGGAATCGACATCCCCTTTGATGCGCATCTGATCGGGCATAGCGATGCGGATGTTCTCCTGCACGCCGTGACCGACGCCTTGCTCGGGGCTGGGGCAATCGGCGACATCGGCGAACTGTTTCCCGACACCGATCCGGCGAACCGGAACCGTGATTCGGCTGAAATGCTGGAATTGGCGTATCAGCAAGTCCAACGCTGCGGCTATGATTTGTGCAATCTGGACTGTATTGTGTTTGCCCAGCGCCCCAAGCTGGGACCACACAAACTGGCCATACGGAGCCGATTGGCGGAGCTGTTGGATCTGGACCTGGACGCGATTGGGGTGAAAGCCAAAACGGGTGAAGGGATTGGAGCGATTGGCAACGAGCAGGTTATTGCAGCCCAATGCGTGGTCTTATTGACCCGAGAACGGGAACGTTAGCGTATCGAGGTGTCACCACGGCGAGGTCTGGGCACACCCGGTCACGGCCGGGTGACGACCGAACCAGTTGGAACATGTAACGTTCGGAACAAGATGCCGATTTGGGACAAGGCAAACTACTATGACTATTCGCGTTTACAACACGTTGACTCGGCAAAAGGAAACTCTTCAACCGGTGGATCCCCCGAACATCGGGATCTATTTGTGCGGACCGACCGTCTACGATCGGGCCCATATCGGCCACATGGTTGGGCCGGTCATCTTTGATACGATCAAGCGTTACCTGGTCTACAGCGGCTATAAGGTGACCTGGGTGGTCAATATCACGGATGTGGATGACAAACTAATCAACAAATCCCGTCAACGCGGGTTGCCGATGGAGCAGATTGCCAACGAGAACACGGCAGACTACCTAAGCAACCTTGCACAATTGGGTGTCGATCAAATCGACCACATGCCCAAGGCAACGGAATCGATGGACGAGATTATCGCGTTGGTCAAGACGTTGATCGACCAAGAACATGCGTATGAAGTTGATGGCGATGTCTTCTTTGATGTGTCCAGGGACCCGGAGTACGGAAAGCTGACGAATCGAACCGTTGACACGTTGCAGGGCGAAGGTGGCGGGGCGGCGGCCAAGAAACGATCGCCGGCCGACTTTGCACTTTGGAAACATGCCAAGCCGGACGAGCCGGCCTGGAACAGTCCGTGGGGCAAGGGACGGCCCGGCTGGCATATCGAATGTTCGGCCATGAGTCGTCGTCTGCTCGGCGAAACGTTTGACATTCACGGCGGCGGACTGGATCTGGTCTTTCCACATCACGAGAACGAAATCGCTCAGAGCGAATGCTGTCACGGAAAGCCGATGGCCAAGTACTGGCTGCATAACGGATTGCTCAAACGCGAATCGGCCGGCAAGCTGGGGGGACGCGCCGATCGTGACAAACAAGGCTCGGAACAGACCGTGACGTTGGAACAGATCCAACAGGCAACTGCAGAAAAAGAAAGCCGTTCGGCGGGCGCCGGAGGCTTGGCCGACATGATCGCTCGGATTGGTGGCGAGCAGATCCGGTTCTTCTTGCTGCGAACTCATTATCGGAGCACGGTTGTCTTTAGCGACGAGGCGTTGGCGGAATCGGTGACCGCTCTGGCAACATTCTATCGCTTCTTCGAGCGTTTTTTGCGAGTAACCGGAAAGTCGTTTTACGACATCCAATCGGCTCAGGAACGCGTGGATGGCGAACTTCAGCCTGGCGAGGACCTGTTGCTGCAGCAGGTACAACGGTGCCGTGCCGCCTTCCTGGAGAAGATGGATGATGACTTTAACACGGGCGGTGCCGTGAGCGATCTGTTCGATCTGGTCCGCACACTCAATAAGTTCATTGATCAGCAGACACTGGACGATGCGAGCGACGCGGATCCTGCCAACTTGGCCAGCCTCCGTCAAGGCGCGAAGACGCTGCGGGAAATGGGCACGCTGCTGGGGCTGTTTCAGACGCCTCCACAACAGGCAGATTCGGCCGATGATGATCAATTAGCTAGTCAGTTGATGGACCTGTTGATTGCCTTGCGTGCTTCCGCTCGCAAGAACAAGGATTTTGCCATGGCTGATCGAATCCGGGACGAATTGAACCAGCTGGGTATCGTGCTGGAGGATCGAAAAGGAGAGACCGGCTGGCGATTACAGCCCTGAGTCGGTTAGCGAGTTCTGGACGCCCGGGGCCGGTGCGGTTAAGGGGCCGATGCGGTTAAGGGCACGGATCGCCGACCAGCTTCACGAGCCGGTGACGGCCAAAACGCCGGTGGGCCATGCCGAGGATCAGAGTTCATGGACGATGGGCAGATACAATCCAAGGAGCCTCCCCCCGGAAGACCGTGTGTCTTGGGTGTCGATCCCGGTTTGAATATTACGGGATATGGCCTGCTGGAGATTGCGGGTTCGGCGATCACGATCCGGGAAGCCGGAATCGTGCGAACCAAGGCCCACACGTCGTTGGAGGCGAGATTGGTCGAAATCCACCAGGGCATTCAGGAGATCATTCGTGGTTTCGAACCGACGGCCATTGCCGTTGAACAGCTGTTCAGCCACTATCAACGGCCCCGGACCGCCATTCTGATGGGGCATGCGCGCGGTGTGATCTGTTTGGCGGCGGCCGAAGCGAAGCTGCCGGTACACCATTATGCGGCAACCCAGGTTAAGAAGATGCTGACCGGAAGCGGGCGTGCTTCGAAATCCCAGGTCCAACTGGCTGTTTGTCACGAGTTCCGGCTTGCGACCGTGCCTTCGCCACCCGATGTGGCCGATGCCTTGGCGATTGCGTTGTGCCATATTCACTTTCAAAGAAGGGCAGAGAAACTTTCGTGATTACCAAAATACAAGGCGAACTTACGGCTCTGACCGACGATGCGGCAACGGTCCATAGCGGGGCCTTTGATTATCAAGTCCTGATCCCCGAGTTCGTGCGCCGCCAGCTTCAGAGTCGCATCGGTTCGGAAATCTCACTGCATACCGTACATTACGTGGAGGGGAACGCTTCCCACGGCCGCTTGGTCCCTCGGCTCGTTGGATTCGGTACTGAAGTGGAACGTGAGTTCTTCGAGATGTTTTGTTCGGTCGACGGCGTGGGGGTAAAAAAAGCACTGCGATCCATGGTGCGCCCCGTTCGCGATGTGGCCGCACTGATCGCCGACCAAGATGCCAAGGGGCTGTCGGCGTTGCCCGGAGTGGGACCGGCGACTGCCGAACGGATTATCGCCAAGCTGCGACGAAAAATGTGTAAGTTCGCTCTGATCGCGGCACGTGACGAATCCGGGCCAACCGATGTTCACCGAGATATCGTGGAGGATACCTATCGGCTCCTTCTGCAACTTGGACACTCGGAAACCGACGCACGTGGGATGCTTAACGACACCCTGGCAACCAAGAAACGATTCAAGGATGTGGATGCCTTGCTGCACGCCGTCTATGAATCCAACCATGACAGCAAGAACTGACGTGCCGCGTTCGAGTCGTAATCGGTAAAATGCGTGCATCTTGTCCGTTCGACAATACTGCTAGTGACTCCGCCACCTGGGTTGCGGGCGAAGCCCGCGTTAGGCTTAATCCTGCAACCGCACGGTGATTGCCGCAACGCGAACGGGCCACCAAAAGCATACTCGAAAAACCAGATGAGGAACTGATCATGGCCCGCGAGACAATTGTGCAGGGCTCGACGCCCCCTGGGCCCCCTGGAGATAACAATGACTCGGAACTTCGCCCGCTTCGTATGAGCGAAATGGTGGGCCAAAAAGATGTCTGCGAACGCCTGCGCATTGCAATCGATGCTGCATGTAAACGGGGCGAAGCGCTGGGACACGTCCTGTTTGACGGACCACCCGGATTAGGAAAAACAACGTTTGCTACCTGCATTCCCCGTGAAATGGGAGTTGGGGTCCAGCTGACAAGCGGGGCGATCCTGAAGTCACCTAAAGATCTGGTCCCCTATCTGACCAATGCTGAAGAACGATCGGTCGTGTTCATCGACGAGATTCATCGCTTACCACGAGCGGTCGAAGAGTATCTGTACACAGCCATGGAGGATTTCCGGATCGATATCATTCTGGGTGAGGGGGTCAATGCGAGAACCCACAATCTGTGGCTCAAGCCGTTTACACTCATCGGCGCGACAACCCGAGCAGGAATGCTGACCGGACCACTTCGGGATCGGTTTCAAGTGCGCGAACACCTTGGCTTCTACACGATTGGCGAGTTGTCAGAACTTGTGATTCGCAATGCGAGCAAGTTGAAGGTGAATATCGATCGCGATGCGGCCGAAGACATCGCCAAGCGGAGTCGGTCGACCCCGCGCGTAGCCAACAACCGCTTGCGCTGGGTGCGGGACTATGCCACCAGTCGAGCAGACGGCCACGTGACATCGGCGGTGGCAAACGCCGCCTTGAAAATGGCCGGCATCGATCGGTCGGGGCTCGATGCTCAGGATCGGCGGTATCTGGAGACTCTGATCCGCGTGTTCGGTGGCGGTCCCGCCGGAGCCGAGGCGATTGCCCACACGATGAACACAGCCGCCGACACGCTCGTTGACGAAGTAGAGCCGTTTCTGCTGCGAAGCGAGTTTGTGGTGCGCACCTCGCGCGGACGGGTAGCGACCGTCAGAGCCTACGAACACCTCTCACTGCAAATGCCTGAAGAAGACCCCTGACATGAGGAGAATCCGGAAGTCGATGCTGCTGTGGCAGACCTGCCCTGGCAAAGCGGAAAAGACTTGGTTAATCCGGGGTATTGGGTAGCACAAGTATCGCGGCTTCGCCGTTTCGAAAGCGAAGCTGGTCGATCGGTTCACCTAGCCGTTTGGCAGCCGCAGAGGTTCAGGACTCTTTGAACCTTACACAGCTTCTGAATCGGAAACGACCAAAACCGGACGAAGAAAAGATTGGAGCGCTCATCAATCCGCACTAATCAGACACGGGTGAAGAGCTGCAAGTTCAGAGTCGAACGAGAAGGGCAGACCTGATCAAAACGTTCACTTGAGTCTTCGATCCAGGATTAGTGAAAATAGTACGGTGACTGGTGTTCTACTCCTTATTTCCGTCCAGCCGGCAACTTGCCCTTTGGCTAAAGTGTTGCAAATATCCGAGTTTGGTGCTTGGTGGAGTGTGGTTCATGTCCGGGGACCTGTGTTCAGTCCTCCCCGCAGGGGGGGATTTTGCGGCTTTGTTTGAGAGTCGTAATAATGGGGGAACAACCGAGGTGCTCGATCCACGATAGCGGACGCCCGGAAAGGCCTGACATCGTGGCCGGCGCGCGTTTCGCTCTTTTGCTCGGGCATGCACGGCGTCCGGTTGACAGGATTGTGTGCGGTTTCTAGTATAACCCGTTTGTCATTTGAACGAAACAAGTTGCCCGCCAACGGGTTGTGGCGAAGTCCACGCCCAGGGCGTCGAGGTGGTCCCGATGGCTGTTCCAAAACGCAAGCATTCTAACTCGCGGACCGGCAAACGCCGGTCGCATGACGCGAAGCGTCCGCGTCAATTGGCGTACTGTCCCAAATGCAGTACTTCGTTGCCAACCCACGTTGTTTGCCCAAAATGCGGCTACTATATGGGCCGTGTCGTCGTGGCCATGGAAGAAGCGTAGCCCGATTGTGACTTGGCTCGCTGGTCGCCGGTGCGCCGTCGCATCACTTGTTGGGTGGATCGATTGTGGAAAACACTGCCTTTCTATTTCCAGGTCAAGGTGCTCAGTTCGTCGGCATGGGGCGCCAGCTCGCTGAGGCAATGCCCGAGGTGCGCCAGCTGTACGATCGCGCGGCAGCGATCTTGGGCTACGACTTGGCCAAACTCTGCTTTGAGGGACCGGAGCAGCAGTTGGATTCCACGATAGTGAGTCAACCGGCTCTGTTTGTGACCAGCCTTGCAGCTCTGGAGTCGCTGCGGCACGAAGTCCCGACGGTCGTGTCACGATGCCAGGCGACTGCCGGCCTGAGTTTAGGTGAGTACACGGCAGTGGTATTCGCTGGAGTAATGGAGTTTGAAGATGCGTTGCGAGTCGTGCAGCGGCGAGGCGAAGCGATGCAAGTTGCGGCAGATGCGGCCGGCAGCGGGATGGTCAGCATCTTGGGGATGGATTTACAAAACGTGCAGGCGTTGGGCGACGCGGCCCGTGAAGAGGGCGAGGTACTAAAGATCGCCAACCTGCTGTGTCCGACCAATATCGTGATTTCCGGTCATTCGGCAGCTTGCGAACGAGCGGCCGAACTGGCCACGAGCCGCGGAGCAATGAAGGCGGTACCGTTGCCAGTGGCCGGCGCATTCCACACGGAGTTGATGGAGTCCGCCGTTGAGCAACTGAGGCAAGCGTTGGCCGAAGTGCCAATGCGGTACCCCCGAATTCCGGTCGTTTCCAACGTTGACGCGAGCGTGCATCAAGATCCGGAAGAAATCCGTGAATTACTGATCCGGCAAGTGGTTTCCCCGGTCCTTTGGGAAGCTTCCATGCGACGCCTGTTGGACATGGGCATTCAACGGTTTTACGAAGTCGGACCAAAACGGGTGCTTCGAGGTTTGTTGAAGCGTATCAGCCGAAAAACACCCTGTGAAAATGTTGCCACCTGATCGCTGGGCCAAGGCGTCGCTGGGCCAAGATGTTTTCGGCTGGCAGCTCAGCGAGACGTACTTGGTTCGTGCTCAACAACCGCGAACGGCCAGGCAGGCCGTACTGGTTGCAATGGGCTGAACGAAACGAACAGAATCGATCGATAACAGACAGACTGGATGAAAAATGTGATGAGTGATCAGCCAAATCGAGGTTTGCGCACAGAGCTTGCCGA
>JAJSAJ010000044.1 GCA_024274855.1 Planctomycetota bacterium
ATTGATCTGCCGGTCCTAACATGCGAGCGCGCGCCGAGAGACCAACTCAGGCACCGATCCAAGATCACAAATACGTATCTGTTTACCCACTTGCGTCTTACCCGCATTCAAGAGGCCTCGTGGAATCCTCACCAGGCTCGTGAACATGTGAAGGAGAGTGTGGATTAGGCTTTGTCCCAAGACTCTGAGAAGCAGTGTTTCCAGGAGGGCGAAGCTCCTGCTGAACCTCTTGTTTTGTTGGCCAGGCCGGCTCGACAGGAGCCTCGCCCTGCCGCTTTGAGGTGAAGCCTGGTACTCGTGATCCACGTTTTCTAATCGGGACGAGAAGCAAGAATGGTATCCGAACAAGAAAGGACTATTTTCCGTGGCTGAAAAAGTTGTGATTATTGGAAGCGGGCCCGCCGGTTGGGCTGCCGCGATCTACGCTTCGCGCGCCAATCTGGCACCGCTCGTTTACGAGGGCGCCATCACCGAGGAAAACCGAGTCAACGGCACCTTGCCCCTCGGCCAACTTTCATTGACGACGGAAGTGGAAAACTACCCAGGCTTTCCAGCCGGACGACTCGACGGATTCCTGACCACGGCAATCGACCCAACGCGGCTGCGCGGGATGCCACCGCTTACCGATCAATCGCATCCGGTCACCGGCCCCGAATTGATGGAATTGATGCGGCAGCAGGCCACGAATTTCGAAACAAGAATTGTCACGGACGACATTATTGATGTCGATTTGGACAGCCGGCCGATGAAGGTCATTTCATTGGAAGGCCGAACCGTTGAAACAGAAACACTGATCGTGGCGACCGGTGCCCGAGCCAACTATCTGGGGCTACCCTCGGAGGATGCATTCAAGAACCGCGGAGTCAGTGCGTGTGCGGTATGCGATGGCGCCCTACCCCGGTTTCGCAACCGGCCGTTGGTTGTGGTCGGCGGCGGCGACTCGGCCATCGAAGAAGCAACCTACCTGGCCAAGTACGCGTCGGCGGTCTACCTGGTTCACCGCCGCGACGAACTACGTGCATCACAAATCATGCAAAAGCGAGCGATTGGGAATCCCAAGATTGAGATCGTATGGAGCCATGTAGTCAACCAGGTGTTGGGCGACGAACAGCAGGGCGTCACCGGGGTCTCGGTGCGTAGCACCAAGGACGATTCAGTACAAACTCTTGAGGCCACGGGCATGTTCCTGGCCATTGGCCATACGCCAAATACCGATTTCCTCAAAGGCAAACTGGAAACAACAGCCAAGGGGTACATCCAGTTAACCGAGCCATTCCGGACCTGGACAAGCAAACCGGGCGTTTTTGCGGCCGGGGACGTGGCTGACGATTACTATCGCCAGGCGATCACATCTGCCGGCAGCGGATGCCGTGCTGCATTGGATGCCGAACGCTACCTGGCCAGTAGCGAAGCGTGACTCACACCCCCGAAGCGGCGGTGATCGTTAGCGGGGCGGTCGGACATCTCTCTGGTATGGAAAACGCTCCGGCGTCGCAATACGAGCCGGAGCGTTTTTTCGCGGGGCCATGCGAAACACGCACGGCAGCGGAGCCTGTTGTCAACTAAAACTTGACATAGGCTGCTCCGGAAATCGAATGGGTTGACAGGGTACTGGTGACCGACGTACCGGGCACCGGACCTGAAGGCAATTGCCACTGACTGGTAATCCCATTGCGAAATCCATAGTTATAGGAAAGGGCCAACGTCCAACCGTGGGGCGTGTCCCATGAAAAGCCCGTGCTGAGGTGATGTTGAATGACCGCCGGAGCCTGGATGTTGTAAAATGCAACCTCGTCGGGCACTGCGTTTTCGTTGAACGCGTAACCCGCACGAACCCGCAAGGTATCACTGACATGATACTGTGTCCCGAAGGCGACAGCCCAAATGCTGTTCCAACCAAACCCTCTGATCGACGCGTCAGGACGGTAGCCCGTTTCCTTGAACCCATCGGTATTCTCATAGTCTATATACCGGAGATCCAAAGCAAAGTCCAAACGCTGAAATCCGGTA
>JAJSAJ010000691.1 GCA_024274855.1 Planctomycetota bacterium
GACGATGCACGCCAATTTGCACCGGACTGGCCGCCTGGACGGCCGTTATGGTCTGGTTCACGTTGTGTAACCGTTCACGCCGCTGGGGTCTGACCCCTTGGAAGCGAACCGGCGGCTTACATTCCGTGAACGGTTACAAATAATCTTCCGCCGCAAGAGTGGCTTCGGCTGCAGCAAATGGAAAGCGGTCCCGTGATGGATCGGTTGCAGATGTGGCTTCAAGAGCAGCTAGACGAGCGTCGGGTCGAGCCGAAATCCGCCCTTGGCCAGGCCAGGTGATACCTGCTGAACTATTGGAAACCGTTGACCCTGTTTCTGCGCGTGCCGGGAGCGCCCCTGGACAACAACACCTGCGAGCGTGCGCCGAACACCAGCGATCATGCATCGCAAAATCGCTTTTTATCCGCTCGTTCGCGTTTCGTTACACGTCACGAGCTTTCCGGCCGTTGTTCGATCACGTCATCGAACACGGCTTCGAGTTCCCTGAGGTGCTGGCCCGTGGCTGTATGAATGATGACGGCCCGTTTTCTTCCGGCACTCTCCACCTTACGCACGCCATATCCAACTCCCCGAAGGCGCTTCCGGACCTGAGAGGCGCCCAACCGCACATAGAGTTTGTCTCGACGCCTACTTGGCATGATCGTTATCCGTGTCACCTGAAAACCGTTCCGCCGCCCCTGTTCCTGCACGTATTTGTTGTGGTACGTTGATCACTCGCGAGTCAACATCGAGAAGGTGTCCAGATTGAGCGCTTCCGGGCGTCGACGCGGACAACACGACGACTCACCTGACTGGCAAAGAAGGACTGTGCGGGGCTGAAGGATAACCCCAGGATACCAGATGCCCCGCATGCCAGAAAGAACATTTGCGGATCGACGGTCCTTCTACAGCGACCTGGTAACGTCGGCGTCGGCTCCGACGGTTTATCGTGAAAAGGACGTCCAACGCCATTCAACGACGGACGTGGGCGTCCGTCGGACAACATGCGCGCATCTCACGAAGTAAGACTCTTTTTCTGATTGCACGAAAACCATATGTTTATTCTCGATAAACCTTTTGTGTCAGATTTCCTGAAGCAGACAGTCCTGAAAACCGGTTTGCCTGTTTTGGACAACGCGATGGCACGGACCGTGCTCCGCGATACGAGCGCGCAATTGGTCTGCAAGAGCGATTTTCTTCGAAACCTCCGAGAAGGAATTACTGACCGGATCTACTGCAACTCGGAAGATGCGTTCGGCTGGGTGGCGAAAAACATGGCATTCACTGAATTACCCGAAAAAATCCAGATCTTTAAAGACAAAGCACTCTTTCGCCAGTTGCTCAAGGGACTTTATCCAGATTGTGTCTGCCAAGATGTCCCACGTGAGCAGCTTCATGGGATAGACATAAGCGGAATTCCCAAGCCATTCATTCTCAAGCCAGCGGTCGGTTTCTTCAGCCTCGGAGTGCATAAGATTGACAGTGACGAGAATTGGTACAAAGCAGTGGAGGCCGTGGAACAACAGGTTACGGAGGTTCAAGACCTCTACCCGCGGGAAGTGCTCGATCTTGATCGCTTTGTCATCGAGTCATACATCGAAGGTGAAGAGTTTGCCATCGATGCCTACTATACGGCCGACGGAAACCCCGTGATTCTCAATGTGCTGAAACACCTGTTTGCCTCGGAGGCGGATGTGAGTGATCGCGTCTATGTTACGTCGGGATCGATCATTGAATCCTGGCACGAACCATTTACCCAGTTCCTGCGCGAACTAGGACGTCTGGCCGATTTGAAAAGTTTCCCCGTTCATGTCGAAGTTCGCGTTGACAAGGCGGGGCGAATTGTACCGATCGAAGTCAACCCGATGCGTTTTGCCGGCTGGTGTGTAACCGATCTCGCCTACCATGCATATCGCATCAACCCCTACGAATACTACCTGGATGACAAAGAGCCTGACTGGGCCAATATTTTGAAGACTCGCACCCAGAAAACCTGGGCGGTCGTCATTGCCGACATCGAATCGGATATCGATCGGACGCGGATCACATCGGTCGACTATGACGGGTTCGTCGCCCGATTCTCTAAGCCGTTAGAGCTTCGTAAAGTCGACTATGTGCAGCATCCTCTGTGGGCGTTCTTATTCACGGAATCCGATGGTGATGGTCTGGAGGAACTCGAGCCGGTTCTTCACATGGACCTCAATCAGTTCCTGACCCGGACAAGCCGGAACCATTAAGGTCGTTCATTTGGGGAACACGTATGCGTATGTGCACACTTTGCGAACCAGGCAGGAAGGAACCTAACGAGGCAGGGCCTCGGACCACTGCGCTTCTACCGCTCGGATTGTGTTAGGCCGCTCTCGTTGGTCGCTGACATTAGACTCAACGGCTACAACTTTTTGGCAATAAGCTACTAGGGCCGGAACCGTGTGATGGGTAGGTTTACTGTGGGACCGCTCCGCCAGCTGAAGCAGGCGGCTTCCGAGGACGGTGTGGTGTCAGTCCAACAGCAGAGTGCTAGCAGAATCGATATTGCTCGTTAATCAGCTTTCGGTCTAGAATCTGTCTCTCGCATTATCCGAAAGTACGTTATTTGAAACTAGGATGGAGCCAGCTGATGGTGAGGATTCAACAGACAGTCGTGATTCTAGGCGTACTTTTCTGCTTCGGCATGTTGAGTTCCCACAGCTTCGCACAAGTTCCCGCGGCCCAAACCCCTGGTGCCGGCACGGTCGACCAAGCCACGAACGTTCTTAACGAGTTTCTCGCCATTCCGAACAAGGGAATTCCGCGATCTTTGCTCAGCAGGGCTCAGGGATTGGTCATCATTCCGGGAACGGTCAAGATCAGCTTTATTGGCGGCGTGCGTCGCGGCAAGGGAGTTGTTGTCACACGGGATGCCAATGGCGTCTGGAAGCCGCCTATGTTTATTACGATGACCGGTGGCAGTGTTGGCTTTCAGGGCGGCATCCAGTCGACAGATGTCGTTCTGGTTTTCATGACGCAAAAAAGTGTGAATGGCCTGCTGACGGGTAAGTTCACAATTGGTGCTGATGCAGCAGTAGCGGCCGGGCCGGTTGGAAGGCAAGCCGCTGCGGCAACCGACGGAAGATTGCAGGCTGAAATACTCTCGTATTCACGCAGCCGAGGGTTATTCTTGGGTGTGTCGATCAATGGAGCGGCCCTTCAAATCGATGCCCCGGCAAATCTAGCCTACTACAACGGGACAGGCATGACCGCCGACGGCACACCAATTGGGCCGAACGTTCAATTGCCGCCATCGGCAAGTCGCCTTCTGGCCCAGCTTGCAACCTACACACCGGCGGCAGCGGTCGTACCGGGTGCGGCTGCCGCAGGAGCGCCAACGGCGAATCATGGTGTATTGCCAACTGGTCCGGCCGGTGCAATGGGAGCACCGGCGGCATCTACTGCATTGACGCCAGGTGCGAACCAGCCTGTTGGTGCAACGGCGGGAAGCGCCCACCCATTGCCGCTGGGCGCCCCCCCCAGTGTTGCAGCGTCCACCACACCGGCGATGACACGGCAACAGATTGCCGGGGCGGCAGCCCAGTTGGGCAGACTATTGGACGATACATGGCGACAATACCTCGCCATACCGACTGAGGTTTTCTCGGGCAACGCAAATCCATCGGTCGCAAAACTGGATACGATTATCGCCAGATTCGACCGTGTGGTTCATAATCCCCAATATCAACAGCTTACGAATCGTCCCGAATTCCAGACACTGTATCAATTGCTGCAAACCTATCGTCGCGAGCTCGGCGGGCGTTAAGGATTCGCCAACCAGTAACTGTCGCACCCTTCCGCGTAAGACCCCCATGGGCTCGTCCCATGGGTGAATCAGTCTCGCAGCTAAGGAGGATCGCCGCCCGAACGCCCCCCACTAAACGCGACAATAGGCCTTGATCGTAAGGTGGTCCAGGTAGGTCCCGCTTGCCGAGCGGGACATGGTGTAATCCAGGACACTACAAGAGGTTTGGAACTGCAGCCGGAACCTGTTTGCCCGCTGCTGGACCGGATTGCGATCAAGGCCGCGACAATAATTGACTCGGCGGGCTTTAAAGCAGGGTGCGCACACTCTTGAAGATGGATAACTGTTTAGCCAAATGGCAGGTGATCGACTCAGCGGGAGGGCGAGGCTCCTGCCGAGCCGTTCGAACCAACAAAACACGCGACTCCGCGGGAGGGCGAGGCTCTTGCCGAGCCGTTCGAACCAACAAGACACGCGGCTCCGCGGGAGCTTCGCCCTCCCGAAAAAACGGCTTCTCCGGGTTCTGAGACAAATCGCAGCGGCAATCCGCTAAAGTGTTACGAAGATCGATACTCCACTGCCGTGTGTCGTCGCTCGCACCTGCGGGCATATTGGTTGGAGCAAGATGATCTCGCGAGCTTTGACAGACCCTACTTTCTGAATGAGTGACAGGAAAGAACCAGAGGCCAAGAGCATAACCAAGCGTGTCCGTTCATCGAAAATACGGAACGGCCGGTTCCGTGTTCAATACTTCTCGCAGAGCCTTCAGTTGCTTGTCGCTGAGATGGCCGTACGCAAACAGACAGTAGCCATGAATGCCCATGCGCCGAACGAGTTCGATCTGTTCGCAGATCAACTCCGAGGGACGGGATAGGACTTTTTTTCCCGATCGCATATAGAGCGACAGTCCGGTCACCAATTGGTCGTCCTGATCCAATGCGTTCAGAAATGCGCGTTCATTGGCACGGACTTGCAGCGATTGCATCTGGTAGTCCATGGGAATCACCACATCGATCCAGCCTTGCCGAGCCCACTCGGCCGGATCCTGGCCTTGAATCGCACCGCTACGCATGCCGGAAAAAACGGCCGCAGACA
>JAJSAJ010000692.1 GCA_024274855.1 Planctomycetota bacterium
AAAACTGCGAATGCTACAACGAGCAATCTCTTCTCTGTCGCCCGAGGCGGCAGGCCATGTGAAGGCTATTCTCAAACGGTGGCAAGGCGATTGTTTCACCGGTAACTTTGCTGCCGAGTTATGGAGTTTGGAACACGTTAAGCGCCCATGGGCCCAGGACAAGGAAGTGCAAGCCGCCTTGATTTCGCTTTTTGATGTGTATCGGCGAGTGGGCTATGCGACCAAGCAGACGGGATCGTTCGAGCCGGTCATGCCAGGTGACCAGTTGATTGCGTGTGCTGGCCAGGAGATTCGGGTTCGCGGTCGGTTTTGCTGCCTGGCCATTGAGAAGACTAACCGGACCATCAGCCATATTTCCACGGCGCGGCGTTTGCGTTACCTGGTTGACACGGCAGGCGGATGCAGTTTTGATTTCGACCCTTTCCGTCGGTTGCCACTCACGTGGTATATGGATTACCCGGGTCAGCAAGGTGACGGCGTGAACTTCGTGAACTCGCACGTTGTGAACATTCCCCACGAAATGTCGTCGACTCATTTTCATCCGCGGCGGCCGCGGGTCGGCGGTCTGGCTCAGGCGGAAATGTACTTGGTCCTTGATCCGAAATTGCACGGATTGGATGAGAAGGGAAGGAAATCGTCGATCATCCTCTTTCCCGATCTGACGGACCTTCGCCGCTACGAACAGCATTTGCTTAAGCCGGGCGATTTCGTCTATATCCCACCCGGAGTTGGCCACCGAGGACTGGATGTGTTTGTCAACGTGCTTACTATCCCTGGCTTCAAACCGCACAACGAGATCTACATCGACCAGGAAATCCTCGATCGTACCGGTGGGAAATCACCCTTCAATGAGAACGGGCTCGCCCGAAAGAACTACGACCGGCTCGAGGAGTTTCTGTAACAACGCTCCCCGGGGAGCGCTCCGTGCGACAAAAGTCCCAGCGCGGCAGGGCTGCCAACCAACACCGAGTTACCGCGCAGGGCAGAAGAGAGATAACCACAGAGACACTGAGAACACAGAGAAGAGGAAGACGGAGAGGGGAAAATGGCCAATGAAAAGTAGCCAATGCAAAATGCAAAGATCGAGAACATCGCAGAGTGAGGTGGGATAGACGGAGGTGGTGGGTCTCTACGTCAACGGCGTTAGCTCTCATAGCCCAGGTTCAATTGTTCGAAAAATAGCAACGACGAAGGCTAGCAGAGTAGCTGACGGTTGACGAACGCCGCACAGTGGAAACCTCTTATTCCTGTTCGTCACCCGAAGGGCCGTAGAGCGCCGGCACGGGGATGTCGTTCAGACGGAGGTAGACACACAGATGGGCGCGATGGTGGATCGTATGGTTGAGGACCCAAGTGCGAATCACGCCAATCTTGGGGAGCGTAATGAGTGCCCGCCCACCGGAAAGGAGTGACCACGACTTGGCGAATTCCTCGTCGGGCGTGACTGCGAACTGCTTCCTGGCCTTGTCACAGTTGGCGTCGAACAGATCGAGAATGTCCTGGCGACTGTTCAAATCAGGAGATTGATAAGGCTCGCCACCTTCGGGATTGATGTCCCATGAATCCTGCGTCAGCGTGCCTTCAACCCAGCCCGGGATTTCGGCAAGATGGCAGGCGACCCAGCCAATCGTGGCGGATTTTGGATGGGCCTTCCAATCGAGTTTGTCATCCGGAACGCGCTCGAGCACCTTGCGGGTTCCGGCCATTTCCATTTCAAATTCGGGAAGAAGCGATTCGGCGATGGTCATGAGGAATTCCTGTTTCGAGAAGTCTTGGGTGGCGAACCTATGATATCAGTGTATAGAGTTTTCGCGTCTAAATCCACGCCTTCCTCAATTCCACGCCCGAGCAGAGATGACGAGTGGTGGACTGAACTGGGATGCAATAAGAGAGGGCACTATTATGAAATCAGTGCTTGAATCGGCAGGAACGCTCTTGTTGGTGTTGGTCCTGTGCGGTCTTTGTAATTCAGCGGTTCGATCGAGAGCGGCCGGGAATAAGCCCAATTTTTTGGGTCTTCCGGGAAACTAGTGGGTAGTTTCATGGATGGTGGCAACTCGGCGGCGGCACGAGGAACCTCCGCTCGGGCTCGACGAAAGGGCCGCCCCTACCACCATCACCTTCGCATCGCCCCC
>JAJSAJ010000693.1 GCA_024274855.1 Planctomycetota bacterium
CAGGCACTGGACGCGGCGCGCCGCGAGTACTTGCGAACGCTGGCCGATTACAACGCGGCACAGTTTCGATTACAGCGAGCGCTCGGCTGGCCCATCCAATAACAACGCCCACTCGAGACTGGATCGCGTTTCGTTCGAAAACGGCTATGTAGTCAAAGGCAGAGCGTCTTATATTGTCGTTATATTGTCGCAAGACTCTACAGATCGATCGTTTCGCGTGCTGGCCCAGCCTGTTAGGAACGAGTCAGAAGTGAATCGTCGGGGCATCGTCTTCACGCAGTGACAGTTGTGGCCTTCTTCAAGAAGTCATTGTCAATTTCGACCCCCAAGCCGGGGCCGGTGGGACCCCGAACAACCCCTCGCCTGACGACAAAAGCGGGCGAATACCAGCCTGCCGGCCGATGGGGTTTTCGCCAAGGGAATTCCATGTACGGGCCGATGTTCGGAATGCACGAGGCAAATTGGAGTATGTTAACCGCCCCGGCCCCCGTTTGCGTATTGTGCGGTACGATCTGCATGTTTACCGCGCGTGCCATCCGTGCCACTCGAGCAGCCCGCACGAACCCGCCATTGTAGTTCAAATCCGGCTGCACGATATCCATCACGCGATTCTTCATCATCCACTGAAAACGCCACAGGCTTGCATCCTGCTCTCCAGCGGCAACCGGCATCGTGAGGGCATCGGCAACCTTCTTGGTCTCACCCAGCTCTTCCCACGGACACGGTTCCTCGAAGAAACGAACATCAAGATCCTCGAGCATCTTCCCAACTTAAATCGCTTTCGTTGAATTGTAAGAGCCGTTTGCGTCCGCGTAGATCGTGATGTCGTCACCAAGTTTCTTACGCGCCAGTTTCATGAGCTTTTTCGTGCGGCCAGGGTAGGCATCCCGATTACGGCTCATTCGCCCACCGATTTTGAACTTCACTGCCTTCGCACCGGTATGCTCGACCCCTCGAACGTAAACATCCACTTCCTGCTCAGCCGTCGTAGCACGCCCTGAACCTGACAGGTAGACGGGGATCTCGTGGCGTATCACACCTCCCATCAATTCTCCGGCCGGTTTATTCGCTACCTTACCGAGCAGATCAAACAAGCTTTGCTCGACGTAAGCAACAGGACACCAGAACGGCTGCCCGGCGATTTTGTAGTTTGCTCTGTAAACGTCATCGACAAGCGTCTCGATATCGCGTGCATCCTTACCGATATAGCGAGGCACAACCAGTTTCAACAGAATTGGAATATAGTGTTGAATCTGTTTGGTTCTCGCGATACCCACCGCACCATCACTCGAACGAGTCCTGACAAAATACGTGCTACCATGGCGCAGCAGGTCGATTGACTCGATTTTGACCGGCGAGGTTATCTGTTTCTTGATGTCGAACAACGGCTTTTCGTATTCGGGGACCGTATTGCCAAAGCTGACATCCGCACAGACAGCGTCATCCAAAACACCGCCGAGCAGGGCAACACTCGCTGACGTTGCCAAGAAGCTACGTCGAGAAACGTGCATTCTGTATCCTCCTTTTCTCCGTGCCGACCATACCGCCGAGATTCACAACACTCGGTATCGTACCATTTCATTCACGGAAGTTCAAAACGGAGGTTTCGGGCTCGTTCGATTTCTTCGAGTGTATACGGTATAACTTAATGCCGAATGGAAGAGAGCACGATTCGACACGCCGTTGAATCATCGCTGGTCTTGGACGCGGCACTCCTGGCTCCTGGGAAGAAGGTCGAAATGCAACCTATTGCGTTCTTGGTACTCACGGCCGTTGTCAGTGCACTGTTGGGGTCTTCCGTTCAAGATGCCGCTCACGCCGCTGATGAAGCACGGCCTGGGCCTCACTTGCCCAAGAAGACCAAGAACACATCGTCGGATTGCGCCAAGAACGATCCGATCACGACCGGTTGGTTCGCATGGAAAGCCAGTCAACCGCTCATTATGCCATTCGATCACGGTGGCGATCCTTGTTACTCGGTGAAAGATCCGTCGGTTGTTTGGTACGACGGACGCTGGCATCTGTTCTCCACGATTCG
>JAJSAJ010000694.1 GCA_024274855.1 Planctomycetota bacterium
CGCGTCTGTCCGTGTCGCTCGGCGCCGGATCTGTCGCACTCTTCCGCGTACAGACCTCCATGAGTGAATCAGGCTCGCAGCGAAGGAGGATCGCCGCCCGAACGCCTCCCAGTAAACGCGACAACCATTGACTCGCCAGCTCTAATCTGTTGTGTGACGATTGTATCAAGAGCCGTGCTGCCTGGGCAAGTACAGACATCGGGAGAGGCAGTTGCCAGTGTTCAGAATCGCGTTCTCGGATGGCTGGCGATCGGCCTCTAACCGTCGGCGCCTTGTCATTGTTGGCCGCACCGGCCTGATTACCTGAAAGGTAGTCGTTCACGGGGTTTTCGTCTACCATCGAGTTAGCATCGGAGTTTTCACCGATTTATCACACGCCCGATTTATCTTTAGTCATTTGACATTACTCATTTATCATCGAGCGAGGCAGCGCAGCGGGGTCATATTCTTTCCGGTGAAAACTGAGCAATGATAACTGTTTAGCCGTCTGCAGTTGGATTTGCATTTCGCTGCTGTTTTTTCGGCTGATCGACCCCAACGGCCTTGTGCCGTTGGTGAGCGAGTCTATTGAGCTAAGGCCGGCGTGTCATGCCGACGGCCGCACCCTCCCCGCCGCCAAAGGCGGCGGGGAGGGTGCGGAAAAGGGATTTTCATCACATGCTTTTTAGCTCGAGAGACTTATTCACCCATGGGACAAGCCCATGGGGGTCCTTCGACCAACGTGCGTTCTCCATTGGGCTAAAGTGTTACGAACAATGAAAAGTGAAAAGTGCCCCTCCACGCACTCTCGCCGTGAACGGTTACCCCGAAAGAATTGCTTCCGCAACGCTGTTACGTTACTCTGGACAGAATGAAACTCCACGCGTTGGATCGGCCAAGTCGCCGTTTGCGGTGCATTTGAACTTGGGAGGAAGAGTGCGATGATGAAACGAACCGTCTGGATCACCTTGACCCTGGTAGCTTTAATCGGCCTGTCGGTTTCGGCCGAGCAAACGAGGCAACGACGAGCGACACGGCGTCACTCGAAAACAGGCCAAACATCCAAACGGCAAGTCAAGAAGACAGCGGCGCCCGGGACGCCGGCTTTCAAAGATGCCCGCGCCGAACTCTATAAGACGGTCGGCGACGTAAAGCTTTACCTGCACATCGTCAGGCCCAAGGGACTGCAGGCGTCGGACAAGCGCCCGGCGATCGTCTTCTTCTTTGGGGGTGGATGGAACGGTGGTTCGCCTAAACAGTTTGAACAGCACTGCCGCCACTTGGCCTCGCGCGGCATGGTGGCGATGGCCGCTGATTACCGTGTGAAGAACCGAAACGGTACGTCCCCTCGCGAGTGTGTTCAAGACGGCAAGTCGGCCGTTAGCTGGATTCGCGCCAATGCCGAACGGCTGGGAGTCGACCCCGAGCGGATTGCCGCCGGTGGTGGCTCGGCCGGCGGACACGTCGCCGCCGCGACGGGGACTGTCGATGGACTGAACGAGCCGGGCGAAGATACCTCGGTCAGCGCTAAACCTGACGCTTTGGTCCTTTTTAACCCGGTCTACGACAATGGCCCCGACGGTTACGGATACGATCGAGTCAAGGACTATTACAAAGAGATCTCGCCCCTGGATAATATCAAGCCGGGTACTCCGCCGACGATCGTCTTTCTGGGCACCAAAGACAAGCTCATTCCGGTTGCGACGGCCAAAGAATACGAAGCCAGAATGAAAGCAGCCGGCAACCGTTGCGAAACGCATTTCTACGAGGGTCGAGGGCACGGCTTTTTCAATTACGGCCGTGACGGTGGAAACGACTACCGCGACACGATCGAGAAAATGGACAAGTTCCTCAGCTCACTCGGCTACCTCAAGTGACGGCCGGCCTACGCATGCGGCCCGGCTTTACCGCACGGACGACGCTTCGAACGAAGACCGGTCTGGACAGGATCCGTCGGCCCGTAGCGTGCCGCCGGAAGGCGGCCGGCTGCCGGATGTTCAAGACGCTTCCGGGGACGATCCGAACGCCGACTGAAAGTCCGTAGACGCGTAGCGATTCTCAAGTAGTAGGGTGTGACAAGATCGCGGCATCCACCTTGGCAACTGGCAACCACGGGATTGCGATCGCCGTGAACGTTGCGGATGATGGAGGATTCTCGACGGCGATCTTGACACCCTACGACTTCTATCTTGGCAAGATAGACCACTCCGCTGATTTGCCGTCGTCCGTATCAGCCACGCACGCGGTATCCGATGTCCGCGAGCAAATCACGAACACGTTCAAGGTGCCGCCCCTGGATTTCCAGTGTGTCATCCTTACGTGTACCGCCCGCACCGCACGCAGTCTTGAGACGGCCAAGTAACGTGACCAGGTCGTTTTCTTCTGCCGACAAGCCTCGAACGACAGTAACGGTCTTGCCCTTCTTTCGTTTCTCAATAGCAAGGCGAGCCGTCTGTTTCTCGGGTGCGGTCATCGTCTTCGCTGGCGGCGGGCACGTGCAGCTTCCCTCCAGCTCACCACATCGCTCACAACGTGGCGGTCGGTCCCATTGCGTTCCCTCGAATAGTCTCATGAGCAGTACGTTCCTCGCCAGTGTCTGTCTTGCGTTCCGACTGCCGGGGGGACTTCAAGATCCATGTCTGCCTCCGTGAAACACCCAAACGTGTTCTCCGAACCCATCAGCGGGAAATTGGGAGTCGTGATCTACCGGTGATAAGGATTCACCAATCAATAACTGTCGCACTCGTCCGCGTACAGACCCCCATGGGCTTGTCCCATGGGTGA
Organism: Planctomycetota bacterium; assembly: GCA_024274855.1. GTDB lineage: Bacteria > Planctomycetota > Planctomycetia > Pirellulales > Pirellulaceae > JAJSAJ01. The sequence continues at coordinate 2,764 of JAJSAJ010000694.1, forward strand.
ATCAGTCTCGCAGCTAAGGAGGATCGCCGCACGAACGCCCCCCAGTAAACGCGACAACCATTGATCCGCCGGTGATAAGCGTACCTGGGATATCCAAGACACTATTTCTTGCGCGAACTGCCTTCCACAATGTGGATCACCTGATCGACCGGAATATTACGCAACGTGTCGATTCCACCACCGAGCCACCGAACTTGTATTCGATCGACTTGCTTATGCCGGCCTAGTCCGAAATGGAGCCGATGTCCCCAGTCACTCTGGTATCCTCGCCCGCTATGCACTTAGTCCATCTGGTCGAGGTCTCCCGCCACCACTCGGACGTGGCTACCGACCGCGTCCCGATTGGATTTCGTGCCCTGAAGCCGAATCTGCAACCAGTGATTCTCGGTCCTGGAATCATTGCGCAGAATGGTTGGGCGAGCGCATGAATTCAGGATTACTATGTCGACATCGCCGTCATTGTCGAGGTCATCAAATCCAACCCCACGGCTACTCTCCTTGACCTGCATACCAGTGCCGCACGCATCCGAGACACTCGTGAACCGGCCGTCACCCGTGTTCATTTGGAGGATATTTGCGGTCCGGTAGGTAGTTGTGTCATTCCGAAGCCCGATATTGTCGTTCAAATGTCCGCACGCAAGAAAAAGATCACGGTCTCCGTCGTTGTCGAAATCAACAAAACCGTTCCCCCACGTGACATGGGGATAGGTTCCTTGTCCGGCACCAGTAACTCGAGTCACGTCGGCGAACAATGAGTCGCCCAGGTTTCTATACAAGGTTGCCCATTCTCCCCCATAGCTTGTGATAAAGAAATCCAATAATCCGTCGTTGTCATAGTCTCCACAGCCAACGCCCATGCTTCCATGCGGGTTCCCATTGGCATCGAGTGCCGTACCACTATAAATGGCGACTTCTTCGAATTTGCCGGTGCCGTCATTCTGAAAAAGAAAGTTGCTCATTACATCGTTGCCGACAAGGACATCCGTATCCCCATCGTTATCATAGTCAGCACAAACCATGCCCATGCCGGTTCCCGAATGGGCCGCGATGCCACACTCTCGACTGACATCCTTGAACATGCCATTGCCCAGATTCCGGAATAACGTATCCGGATCTCCTTTGTATTCCAGGGGACTGGGGTAGACGGGAATCCCGCGTGTCACGTGAACGGTATGCGTGTCATAGGAAAAACGCACATAGTTGGCAACATAGAGGTCCAGCAAGCCATCCTTATCAATATCCAGAAAACAGACTCCCGCACCAACTTTATTACCGTTGACTACGCCTGCTTGCTTGGCCACATCGGTAAACGTGCCGTCTCCGTTATTGCGATAGAGAACATTGGGACCAAAATTATTCACGTATAGATCGATATCCCCATCGTTGTCATAGTCGGCCGCAGCCACACCCAGCCCGTGCCCCGCATCGCCCACTCCCGCCTGCGTGGTGACGTCCGTAAAATGAAAACTGCCGTCATTTCGGTAGAGCGCGTTTCGTGGCCGGACGTCCACCTGTGTTCCCCTCAGCGGTGCGCCACTAAGAAAATAGATGTCGACATCGCCATCCTGATCATAATCCAGCAACGCCAATCCGGAGGCGATGTACTCGACGATATAGCGCAAACCGCTTCCACCGTGCGTATGTTGAAATGAAATGCCGGTCTCCTGCGTGACATCCGTTAGACGAATGGGGCATGGAAGCTCTGCACAAATGGCAGCATGCCAACCGAGCAACCAAGCCAGCAGGACGGCTAATGCAAAGCGAAGGACCGGACACATTGTTCCATGCGGTCGATCATCGGCTCTGCTCGGTCTGCTCGGATTGTTTTGTCTTGAGAAGTTCATACATCTGCCGATATTGAATGTTTTTCGGATCGAGCTTGACGGCCCCCGCCATGGCGGCAACAGCACCCGGCAAGTCGCCGGTCCTCTGGCAGGCGGTACTCAACAACAGATAATTCGCGGGGGTCGCATTGAGCGAAACGGCCGTTTGTGCTAGTTCCACGGCTTTGTCCAATTTCATGTTCAATCGCAAGAAATGGCCGGCCAACGCGCCATATCCGACCGCATCGTTCGGGTTGGCATCGCGCAACTCTATCAATCTCTGTTCGGCATCCTCCACGCGTCCCATTTGGGTGTACAGTCTTGCAATCTCCATCGGAAACCTGAAGTTCTTCGGGCGGAGTTTGGCGAGTTGCTCGAGCATGCGAATGGTCTCGCCCGGCTTACCACGCTTGAGGTACATCCAGGCCAGTGCCTGCCGAGCGTCGACATTATTCGGGTCCAACATCGCGGCACGCCGGCAGAGAACCATCGCATCGGCTGGATAGCCCGCGGCCTGGCAAACGACAGCCGAATCAGTATACATCTTAGCCGTGTAGGCGCTGTAAACATCCAAGTCATCAAAATGGATTCGATCGCCGGACGCGATGACACGTTCCTTACCTCGCAGTTCATGGAACTTGAGAAAGTATTCCTTGGACAAGTCCTTTTCTCCCAACCGTGCACACGCAGTGGCAAGCCCGAAAAGGGCATTTGAAAACGTTGGAAGAGCTTGTACGGCCGCCTCGTAGTTCTCTTTCGCCTTTTTGTAGTCCATCACCTGCATGTATGCCAACCCGAGCAGTTCTCGTCCCCGGTACGGGCGTGAATCTCTCTCAATATTCTGCTCAAGCAACTCAATCGCCTCTCTCGTCTTACCGACGTCAATCAGGGCGCGCGCCAACGCTAGATGTGTGTCGAATCGATTTGGAGCCAATGCAAGCGATTTACGAAACAAGCTGATGGCCTTTTTGCCTTCTCCTTTTTTCGCAGCAACGTTTCCCAACCCATCGTAAGCGTACGCATAGTTCGGGTTCAGCTCAACAGCTTTCTGCCATATGCGATTGGCTTGGTCGCAGCGCCCCAGCTGAAAGTTGAATCTCGCCACAACTTCCAAAGCGTCCGGGCTGGTGGAAAATCTGTGCAGAAGGCAATCGGCAACACCTTCAACCTCTCTTGTCAGCTGAGCGATCGTCTTCGGCCGTTCGGCGATCGAGTCTCCGAACAACGCCACCAAGCCGATGCTTCTTGTCGGACCAATGCCGTCGCCTGACTCGGGTTGCCGACCAGAAGGGCGATCGGGTTTGGAGGCTGAATCCTCGCCTAACCCGGAAACCGAAGCTTCAGAAGCGGTATCGGGAACCTGCCCAACAACACCCTCGCGATCATCGTGTGCACTCGCACCCGGCATCCCTTCGTGCACAGACCAACTTGGAACCAACCAAGCCAAACTGGCGTATCCAGCTGCGGCCGCCGTCCCGGCACCCATGATCAACACCAGCACAATCTTGAGTCGCGAGCCGGTTTGCGTTAAGCTCCGCCCCTTGGCTGATATGTCGACCGGATCGGATGTTTCATCTGATTGGGTCTTCTGCATGCCACGTCTCATCACTCGTAACCGTTCACGGAATGTAGGCCGCCGGTTTGCTTCCAAGGGGTCAGACCCATTTTCGGCGACAAAATGTGTTCGCGTAAATAAACGCTTTCTCCACCGAAAATTGCGTCAGACTCCAGCGGCGTGAACGGCTACCATCACTCAGAATAACTCAGGGCCAGACTAACCAGTTCCACAACAACAACCACTTACGGAAAACATGTGTGGTCGTGAAGTAACCCGATGTACTCGCCACGGCCCCCTTTCCGACAGCGCCCGGTTTTCTTCCAACCTATGATAGCGTCATTATAACAGCGTGACACGACGCGATGCACCCCGAGCAGACGTTGCAACTTCCAGAGTCAGGACGCTATTTCTCCTGGGAACACGATTTCTCCTAGGAACACGATTTCTCCTAGGAACACGATTTCTCCTAGGAACACCGTACGGCTTCGTCTTAGCTCGGATCACTTTCCCCGGCATGGCTCCTACAAAGAACCACTAGTCGAATCTGGCTGTAACTGACTTGGCCTTCAAGCAACTCGAAGATTGGCTTCAACCGTTGCGTTCCAACTTCCCGAGCTGCCTGAGTGACACGCTCGACAGTGGCGGAATCGACCCAAGGTGCAGGATCGGTGATCTTCTCGTGACGAATAAACTGTGCCAAATATCTGTGGACCGTGGACGTAGCTCGATCCATCTGTTGCTCTACCTGCTGAACACTATAGCCTTGCCGGAAGAGCTGCAAGGCCTGCCATGCGGAGGGAGTCAGAACTGGCTTTGCATGTTCTGGCGACTTGCCCGCGTTTACAGCTGATTCAGACGCAGCGTCCATCGGCACTCCATTGGCGCGACAATATGCCTCAATACGCTCGACGAACGCCGGACCGTGGTCAGTCAACTTCTTCTCGCCGACGCCTTTAGCGCGACGGAATCCGTCCAAAGTCGATGGACGGCGTCGCGCCATATCGCGGAGCGAAGCGTCGCTGAAGACAATGTAGGTGGATATCCAAGACCTCTTTCGAGGGCGCTAGAAGTGGCTCGTGAATATACTCGACCGCACAGATCTCCGACAGGAAATACTGCAAATCATCCCGCTTGGCAAATCCTGCGAGCTGTGAAACGTTATTGAGTCGCACGTCAACCAAACGATGTATGCTCGCCTGTGTCAACTTGCCGAAGAATTCGGCTGCCCGGGCTTGGGTGAAACCGATCGTATAGACTTCCATCGCGTCTCCTTCAGTTCATCAAACAGCAATTGCTGGCGGGCATCACTCGTGTACGTTTCACGTTCCAAGTCAGCCTGACTTTGTAGTCGACCGTCGCCCCGAATGTGCACAAGCTCGATGCCATGGTCGAGCAGGACATGGCCAACAAGCAGGCTACGATGACACTCAACTGGATTCTCCTCACTGCAAAGAAGAGCCATTCGGTGTTTCTGGGCACCTTCTAACAGTCGCTGCGGGCCGTTCACGAAACAGCACTCTCAAGTCGGCAGAGCCACCAACGAAACCCGAGCTGCCGCTCGGGCCCCATTGGCCCGTTCCCGTTGGTCACTAGACTTTGGCAGGAACGTAACGATATTGAAAGTCAGCATCGATGGAGTCGGACCGGCGTCTCACGGCATCAGTTCGGCGTGCTGATGCGTTTCCACGTGGCAACCCTCATGTAGGATCCCTTACACAATCAAGGAGTTTTAGATGCAAACGAAAGCCGTTTGGAAAGATGGAATGACATTTGAGGTACAACTCGACGGCCATCACATCGTTATCGATGCCATGCCGGAACATGGTGGTCGTGATCTTGGCCCTCGCCCGAAGGGCTTAACCGTAAGCTCACTTGTGGGCTGTACAGGCATGGATGTCATCTCAATTCTCAATAAAATGAGACAAGAAGTAACAGCCTTTGAAGTTGCCGGCGAAGCACAATTAGCGGACGAGCACCCAAAGCGTTTCACTGCGATCAAAGTCATTTATCGTGTTGAGGGAGAAATCAACTCGGAGAAGCTGAAACATGCGGTGGAACTATCGGAAGACCGTTACTGCGGAGTCAGCGCCACCCTGCGGCCGAGCGTCGAGCTGACAAGCGAAATCTGGCTCAACGGCCAAAGACTTGTTGACTAACTGGATCTCCGAGGCTAGCCGGCCGAAACGGCAACCGACCGTCGCGCCCCCCCCGCACTCCAATAAAGGGTCCCTTTTGGAATGTCCGCCCAATGATCGATGGCATTCCGCAGCCAAATTTATTTGGGGTTCGCCAATCAATAACTGTCGTACTCTTCCGCGTACAGACCCCCATGGGCTCGTCCCATGGGTGAATCAGTCTCGCAGCTAAGGAGGATCGCCGCACGAACGCCCCCCAGTAAACGCCACACAATTGATTCGCCTGCCCTTGGCTGCACTTTTCACCTGAATTTTGAGAAAAGTGACACGAGACAGCAAGAACGAACCCCAATGCCTCCAGTTCCTCTTCCGGACCTTTACCCGACCGGGCAAGACAAAATCACGACCGGTGATCATGGGCCCTCCCGAGTTTTCGTGAATTCAGCTAAGCTGTGTAGCGAATCGTCGTACGGGTACCGAAATATCGGTGGAGAGGACGAAGCGGCCGTTTTTCGTCTCTTGTTCCCTCTCGATGCGCCCGCTGATGCGAGGCTGTCTTACAGTCTGATGCGCCCACGTGTCACCGTGACTGTGGCATTGGCATGCCGTGGGCACTTAAACGGCTCGCATTAGCACTTGCGTGCGACACCGAACGATGGGGGATGCATTACCCGTCCGTCAGGAGGGAGAAACCAGGAGTCGAGCACGGCCACATCAGACGGTTCGCCTCCACGACGCGAACAGGCTATCCCAACGTCCATTTCGCGTTCCCGCAGCCGTGCCCGCTCGTATGACCTCCCAGATACGTCGGCTAGCAGACGCGGGCCGGCCGTTAGAAGAGCGCAGCCCACACTGATTCCGACATCGGAATTGATCCTCTACAAATCCACATTCCAACATCTTTTTCCGGAAGGAAGGTAAACAAGACGATGGCAAGACAACGAACGTCCAAGATGATTTATTACTTTGGCACGACCCGAACTGACGGCGACGGCTCGATGAAGCAGCTGCTTGGAGGAAAAGGGGCCAATCTGGCTGAAATGACCGGAATCGGTTTGCCGGTGCCTCCTGGATTTACGATCACCACGGAAGTTTGCGCGACATACAATGATGCTGGTCAGAAACTGCCGGCAAGTCTTATGTCCGACGTACAAAAGCACATCAAGATGCTTGAGAAGGAACTGGGGAAGAAGTTCGGTAACACAAAGAATCCACTTCTCGTGTCGGTTCGCAGCGGCGCAGCCGTTTCGATGCCCGGAATGATGAATACAATCCTGAACCTTGGATTGACGGACGATTCCGTTGTTGGGCAGGCCGAGGCGACCGGCAACGAGCGATTTGCCTATGACTCGTATCGGCGACTGATCAACATGTTTGGTGACGTGGTCAAAGGCATCGAGCACAGTAGTTTCGAGGCAGCATTTGACAAGATCAAGGCCAAGTACAAAGCCCGGCTGGATACCGACGTCCCGACCGAGGGGCTGAAGGAACTGTGCGAAGCCTACAAACGCGTCTACAAGAAACAGACCGGCTCCGAATTCCCGCAGGATCCGTACATGCAGCTGCAACTGGCAATCGAGGCCGTGTTTGGCAGTTGGAACACATCGCGAGCGGTTCGGTTTCGCGAAGTGGAGAACATCCGCGGTTTACTTGGAACCGCTGTGAACGTTCAGTCGATGGTCTACGGCAATATGGGCGATGATTCAGGAACCGGTGTTGGATTCACCCGAGATCAGTCGACGGGCAAGAATGTTTTCTATGGCGAGTTCCTCATAAACGCTCAGGGCGAGGACGTCGTGGCCGGCATCCGAACGCCTGCTCCGGTTGCCGAAATGGCGAAATGGAATAGACGCGTCTACAAGGAATTGCTGGGGATCAAAAAGGTACTTGAGGATCACTATAAGGATGTCCAGGACATCGAATTTACGATTGAACGCGGTAAACTATTCATGCTTCAAACTCGGACCGGCAAGCGAACCGGTGCCGCAGCGGTCAAAATCGCATGCGACATGGTTCGTGAAAAACGGATCGACATCCCCACTGCGTTGCTTCGAATCCCAGCCAACGATTTGACGCAGCTGTTGCTGCCCAGCTTTGATCCGGCTGCAAAGAAAAAAGCCAAGGTCTTGACGACTGGCTTACCGGCGTCCCCAGGGGCCGCCGTGGGCCAGCTGGCCTTTTCAGCTCAGGAAGTGGTCGACCGGAACGCGGCTGGTGAAGACGTTATTCTGGTGCGAAAAGAGACGAGCCCGGAAGACATTGACGGCATGAACGATGCCGTTGGGATTCTGACCAGCACGGGCGGCATGACAAGCCATGCGGCTGTTGTTGCTCGCGGGTGGGGCCGATGCTGTATCGCTGGAGCCCATGAGGTTGAAATCAACGAAAAAGGCCGCAAGATCAAGGTCAATGGAAAAGGCCTGACGCATACCGATACTATTTCGCTTGACGGTTCGACAGGCGAAGTCATGTTTGGCACCGTCTCGACTAAAGAGGCCAACTTGTCCGGCGACTTCAACAAAGTGATGAAGTGGGCCGACAAACACCGCACGTTGACTATTCGGACCAACGCGGATACACCCGAAGATGCTCAACGAGCTCGAGACTTCGGTGCACAGGGGATCGGACTGTGCCGGACAGAGCACATGTTTTTTGAGGAGAGCCGGATCGCCAACATGCGACAAATGATCCTGGCTGACGATCTCGATGCGCGCAAGAAGGCACTTGCCAAGCTGCTTCCTTATCAACGGAAAGATTTCATTGGTATCTTTACGGCAATGAAAGGCCTGCCAGTCACCGTGCGACTGCTGGACCCACCGCTGCACGAGTTCTTACCACACGACGCAAAAAACCAAGCGGAGATCGCCAAGTCGCTCGGCGTCAAACCTGCCGTTGTGAAGGCCCGAGTCGCGCAATTAAAAGAAGCCAACCCAATGCTCGGGCATCGCGGATGCCGACTGAGTGTGACCTATCCGGAAATCCTGGACATGCAAGTCCAGGCGATTGTCGAAGCAGCCATTCACTGCAAGAAAAAACGGATCGATGCGAAAGCTGAAATCATGATCCCACTTGTCGGCATGGCCGCCGAATTGAAGCTGCTTCGAGATCGTGCCCAGAAGACCATCGATCGCGTGATTGCGAAGAAGAACTACGCTGGGCAGCTCAATATCTCGATCGGAACGATGATCGAGATTCCGCGAGCGGCGCTGACAGCTGACAAGGTCGCTGAGTTTGCCGAGTTCTTCAGCTTTGGCACAAATGATCTGACTCAAATGACGTTCGGCTTCAGCCGTGACGATGTCAGCACGTTCCTGCCCGACTATCTGAGGCAGGAGATTTTGCCCATCGATCCTTTCCAATCACTCGATATCGAAGGGGTGGGACAACTGGTCCAGATGGGCGTCGAGAAAGGACGTGCGACACGCGATGGCATGAAGATTGGCATCTGTGGAGAACATGGCGGCGATCCAGCGTCTATTGAGTTCTGCCACAAAGTGGGAATGACTTACGTCAGTTGCTCCCCCTTCCGCGTTCCAATTGCGAGATTGGCTGCAGCACAAGCGGCCTTGAAGAATTCCTAGAGGCAATCTCCGTTCGGAAAACAGCTAGCACACATTGCCGCTGGACAACACGATCGTCGTCCAGCGGCAATTCTTTTCTTATCTCTTGACATCCGGCCGTTCCAACGCACGGCCACGACCATTACCAAATGATGGGGTCGCTGGCCTTGATCGTTAGCCGGTCCAGCAGCGGGCAAACAGGTTCCGGCTGCAGTTCCAAACCTCTTGTAGTGTCCTGGATTACACCATGTCCCGCTCGGCAAGCGGGACCTACCTGGACCACCTTACGATCAAGGCCTGGGTCGCTACGTTTCGACGGGCAAGTTGACTATCCCGCCAAACGTCTCAACCGAGGGCCCTCGCCTTCTTCACCCAAATCAGCCGGTCTTGCGACAGGAACCGTCGCACTGGCCGGTGTGCGGCGTTCGGTTAACACCCCACGTTGGCTGGCGACCAGGAATGC
>JAJSAJ010000695.1 GCA_024274855.1 Planctomycetota bacterium
AAGAATGCAAGTGTTGTGTGAGCGTGATAAGCGACTGTCGATTGGGAAACCGGTTGGCTTGGCGATCGCGCACGCGGCATCCCAAGTAGGTGTGACACCATTGGGCAGTGGGATGCCCGATCTGGCGCTTTGCGCGATGGTAGCCGACGATTGGAAACGTCAAGACTCGCTGGACGGGCAGTGTGGAAGCTATATCGCCGCGGCGAAATCGCATTTGAATAGAGCGGGCGATCTGCTGGCCGATTTGGCGACAGAAACCCCCTGTCCGTTATTCGCGGCGGAGATGGAAGAACTCGCTCAGCTGAAGCGCCAGACGCTTCTTTCGACCAAAAATCTGAATCAATGCCGACTGCTCTATGCTCAGGTACGATGGTTGAAGCGAAGGATCATTCTGAAGAATCCACTGATGCAGTTTGGCCCTATGTTGTTCTGCAAACGCGTGCCGACGTCCTATAGCCATCTGGTGATGCAGTACTATGGCTGGCGCGCACGTCCAGGTGGTGGGTTGTTTGTGGTTCAGCAGCCAGGTTACTCACTGGCCTGTCACGATATTCTGTAGGGCAAGATGGCCGATGGCAACATACTGGAGCCACGGCTTTCTTTTGATGGGCAGCGTATCGTGTTTTCATTTGTACGCTGCCCGGACGGTCCGTTGGACGCCAATTCAATTTCGAATGATGTGGACGAAGGGTTCTACCATATATGGACCGTCAATACGGATGGATCGCAGTTGCGCCAGCTGACGCGGGGGCCCTATGACGACTTGATGCCCACTTGGCTGCCCGACGGAGGGATCGTGTTTAGTTCGACGCGTCGAAAGGGCTACGCACGCTGTTTCGGTGGCCAATTCAGTCGACGCTGGCACGTATACACAATTCATCGCATGGAAGCTGATGGAACTCGACTGAGAATTCTGTCCGTTCATGACACCAACGAGTGGTTTCCGACCGTTTCGCACGGCGGTCACGTTCTTTACAGCCGGTGGGATTATATCGATCGCGATGCGGTCACCCACCAGAATCTCTGGGCAATGCGGCCCGACGGGTCCAATCCGATCGCGGTTTGGGGTAATGCCACGAGCAAGCCGCACTGCACATTTCAGCCGCAGCCAATACCCGGATCGGAAAAGATCGTTTTCACGGCGTCGGCCCATCACTCCATCACAGCCGGCTCGATTGCCATTCTGGATCCATCGCTCGGTGCTGATGGCCTGGAGTCGATTACGCGTGTCACACCTGAGATCCCGTTTCCCGAAGCCGAGAGTCGGAATATCCGGACGTACTATGCGGCACCGTGGCCGCTTTCGGAAAAGTGCTTTCTGGTCGCGTACAGCCCATGGCCTCTGGTGTGGGAACCGGGGGCCAATCGGCCTGACGCATTGGGGATTTACTTGCTAGATCGATCTGGTAACCGTGAGCTGGTCTATCGTGATCCGACGATTGGCAGTACGAATCCATGTCCGCTGGTCGCTCGGCCAAAGCCCCCTGTATTGTCGAGCGAGCGTTCGGACAACAACAGCTCTGAGGGCGAGATGGTCTTGCTTAACGTCTATGAAGGGCTCGGCAACATCGCTCCAGGGACGATCAAGCAGTTGCGAATCATCCAAATCTTGCCCAAGACAACCAACGTGGCCAACACGCCGCCGGTCGGTATTGCGCGTGAAGAGAACGCTCGTGTTGTGCTCGGTACCGTGCCCGTTTATCCTGACGGTTCCGCAAGATTTCGAGTTCCCTCGCTCAAGCCGATCTTGTTTCAGGCATTGGATGAAGACGGATTCGCGTACCAGACAATGCGCACCATCACGTACGTTCAGCCAGGCGAACGAACTTCCTGCTACGGTTGCCACGAGAACCGCCGAACGGCGCCTGGACATCAAGTGGCTATGGCGCTGCGCGAGCCGGTGTCGCGCATCGAGCCCGGTCCGTTTGACGGCCGTCCGTTTTCGTACATGCGGCTTGTACAGCCTGTACTGGATAAACATTGTGTGAAATGCCACGGTCCTGAACTGTGTGAGGGCGAGATGGACCTTACCGGCACGCCACACAAAGGGTTTTCAAAATCATACTGGTCTCTTTGCGGTGACCGAGACTTCTGGGCATCGGGCACGAATGTCAAGAATGCGGCTGAAGCCTGGGTGCCAAGATTCGGCGGTCGAAACCAGATCCAGGTTACGCCGCCGGGAGGCCTTTACGGAGCGCGTGGAAGTCGGTTGCTAAAGATGCTACGATCGGGTCATGAGGGGGTGACACTCGACGCCAGTGAACTCCGCCGGCTGGCGACCTGGATCGATTGCAACGCGGTCTTCTATGGCGTGTACGAGCCGGAAGAGCAAGCGAGGCAAATGCGAGGCGAGCGAGTGAAGGTGCAGGCGATCCAGTAGTGTTCGCGGTATCGGGTGCGTTGGTCGTGATGTGGTCCACCAGACGGGAGGACGAAGCTCCTGCTGAGCCGTAATGTCAACGAAAGTCGGTACTTTTCACCGGTTCGACAGGAACCTTGCCCGCCCGCGGCCCAGCTAGAGATCCCTGCCACTACGCCTTTTTTCTGTGAGAGAAGAAAATGACTAGCAAAATAACTCGGTATTCGCGACGTACCATTCTTAAGAGTGCGACGGCCGTTGTGATGGCACCAACGATCGTGCCCGGAAGTGTGTTCGGCGCGAATGCCCCCAGCCAACGTGTGACACTCGGTTTCATTGGAGTGGGACTGCATGGTACAGGTTGGAATCTGAAGGGGTTTCTTAAGTTCGACGATGCGCATGCGGTCGCCGTCTGCGATGTCATGAAGTCGCGACGAGAAAACGCGGCCGCCATGGTCAACAAAGCCTATGGCAACCGAGACTGTGCCACCTATGCGGACTGGCGAGATGTGCTCGCCCGTGATGATGTCGATGCCGTGATGATCTCAACACCGGATCATTGGCATGTGCCGATTGCACTGGCGGCGATGCGAGCAGGCAAGGATGTCTGTTGCGAGAAACCGACGCTGACTATTCATCAGGGGCGCGTGCTGAGCGACGCGGTGGCCAAGTGCCAAGCCGTTTTTCAAACGTCGACGGAAGACCGGTCAATTCCCGTCTATCATCGGATGGCTGAATTGGTTCGCAATGGACGCATCGGGCGGCTCAAGACAATTCAGGTCCAGTTGCCCGTGCCTCGCGTCAAGCCCCAGCCGCCTAAGTACGCTCCGGTTCCAGACGGGTTTGACTATGACATGTGGTTGGGCCCGGCGCCGGAGGCACGCTATGCGACAAATCGTTGTGGCAACCAGGAGTGGCGCAATATCTTTGACTATTCAGGTGGTACGCTCACCGATTGGGGAATGCACCAGGTCGATACGGCCCAGTTGGCCAATGATACGGAACAGACCGGTCCGATTGCAGTGCTGGGAAAAGGAGAGTTCCCCGACAAGAGCAGCCTCTACAATACCGCACAGCAGTATGAACTGCATTACCAATACGCCAATGGTGTTGAGCTGCATATCAAATCGGGCGGGACCGGTTTGCGATTCGAGGGGACGGACGGCTGGTTGGGAAATGAAGGATGGCGCAAGCCCCTGAAGGCCAGTTCCCAGGAGATCCTGGACAGCGTAATCGGCCCCGACGAACTCCATCTGTTCACGTGTCTCGGCGGTGAGCATCGGAATTTTCTCGACTGCGTTCGCTCTCGCAAAGTTCCCTATTTTCCCGCCGAGATCGGACATCGTTGTGCCACGGTCATGCACATTGGCAATATCTCCATGCGACTGAGGAGGAAATTGCGATGGAGTCCGGAAAAGGAAGATTTCGTCGATGACAAAGCAGCGAGCGCCATGCGGTCGATGCCGATGCGGCAGCCCTGGACG
>JAJSAJ010000696.1 GCA_024274855.1 Planctomycetota bacterium
GGCGGCAGCTTTACGGAAGTTTCCTGTATGGCCATGCCCAGCTGGAAAAAAGTCTATCAGCCGTCGAATAATCGTTACAAGAACCCGTTTGGGACCGAAATCGCCTTGTTACGCACTAGCGAGGGTGGAATGGCACGCATGGGGGTCAGTTGGGACACGCCGGGACACGGAGGTGAGATGGGACGCGTCCGCGGCCAAAAAGGTTCCTTCTACGGCAGTTTCCAAGGGCTGAACATGAAGTTGCCTTCAACCAAGCGTCCGCCCCTGCCGCCCCATGTACAACCGGGTGGCCACGGTGGCTCGCACGGCCAACTGATGAACGAGTTTGTTACGGCGATTCTGCAGGACCGCAAACCGCTTGTCGATATCGCCCAGGCGCTGAATATGTCCGTTGCGGGAATCGTGGCACATCAGTCAGCGCTGAAGGACGGCGAACTGATGAAGATACCACAGTATAAGATCTGACATGGGAAGGGTTCGTTTGCCTATCATGGGACAATGCCGGACCATTTTGAGTCAGCTTTCAGTGGTCGGAGCGAGTGACGTTGCGTAGCGAGATCTGTTCGGCGGGACTCGCTTGTCAATTCACAATACGACGGGAATGTCTGTGGAGCACATACGCGCGTCGTCGGAATGAACCAGGGATGTCGTTTGAACGACCTTGTAAGAGATGAGGTGGAAGCATGTCAGATCGGAAAGTCGGAGTTGGAATCGTCGGTCTTGGGTTTGGAGCGGAGTTCATTCCGATTTACCAGGCGCATCCGAACGCTCGAATGCATGCAATCTGCCGTCGTGATGAGGCTGAATTGCACAAAGTATGAACGCACTTCCGTGTGGATAATCGATACACAAAATACGAATCACTGCTTGCAGACCCCGATATTGATTTTGTGCATATCAATAGTCCGATTCCAGATCATGCCTGGATGTCGATCGAGGCATTGAAAGCCGGCAAGCACGTTATGTGCACGGTGCCGATGGCCACGACAATTGATGAGTGCAAAGAAATCTGTGAGTTGGTTGCTCGGACAGGATTGAAGTATATGATGGCGGAAACAGTGGTTTACAGCCGTGAATTCCTCTTCATTAAGGAAATGTACACTCGTGGCGAACTCGGCAAACTCCAGTTTATGCAGGCTTCTCATCCACAAGATATGGAAGGTTGGCCGGAGTATTGGGAGCATATGATTCCAATGCACTATGCCACGCACGTTGTCAGCCCCGTGTTGGGGTTGGTGGATGGGCGGGCTGAGTACGTGTCTTGTATTGGATCGGGCACGATCCGCGATGAACTGGTTCGGAAATCAGGAAACCAGTTTGCTGTCGAGTCGTGTCATATCAAGATCCAGAATTCAGACATCGCCGCTCATATCTGGCGGTTCCTGTTTGACACAGCCAGGCAGTACCGCGAGTCATTCGACGTTTACGGTTCGAAGAAATCGTTCGAGTGGGCGTTGGTGGAGGGCGAAGAACATGTTCTGCATACTGCCAAGAAGCCAGAACCGAAAATCGCCGAGCGTGTTTCCGTACCGGACTATGCACATCTCCTGCCGGAGGAGATCCGAAAGTTCACGCAGACGATTCAAGACGCGGATCATCTCTCCTTTGTTCAAGGTGGTGGGCATGGCGGTTCCCACCCACACATGGTTAACGAGTTTGTCAATGCTCTTATCGACGACCGTGAGCCATGCCCCAACGCGGTGACCAGTGCAAACTGGACGTGCGTTGGGATCTGTGCGCACCAGTCAGCCATGAAAGGTGGCGAGATAGTCCAGTTGCCCGGATTTACACTCTCGTGAAAACAAGGCTCACTCCATAGCCCACTGTGGGAGGCGAAGCCGTCGCTCGGGATTCAAGAGGTGCCGTCGCGGGATGCCTTGAATTGGCACGGACCTTTGTTACCGTGTCTGGCCTTCGGTGATAAGGATACACTGGTCGGCCTTAATATGGTCGAGCGAGTCCTTGGCGCCACCCGGCCATTGCACTTAGATTCGATCGACGTTATCGAATGTGCCGAGTCCGAAATGAAGTCGCGTGCCGAAGTGGCTTTGATAACTCCGGCCACTGTGTACTTCGTCAATTTGGAATCGATCGCCCGTAAAGACTTTGACTCGTGCGCCGACGCCGTCACGGTTGGCCTTGACTCCTCGAAGACGGATTTGAATCCAGTGATTGTCGTTGGTCGTTACGTTGCGAATGATTGTGGGATGATCATTCGAGTTGAGGACGACAGCGTCAATTCGGCCGTCGTTGTCCAGATCGTCAAATGCGGCCCCTCGGCTGCTGAACGCCGGCAACATGCCGTCACCAGCTGAATCGGAAACGTCGACGAACGTGCCATCACCGTTGTTGGCGAGCAGGATATTCGTTGCACGATAGGTTGTCGTGTCATCTCGGATGTTCGCTTGGGCATCAAGGTGCCCGGCTGCCACATAGATGTCGCGGTCGCCATCGTTGTCAAGATCGACAAGGCCCAGTCCCCACGTCACGTGTTGGAATGATCCAAGTCCGGCTCCGCACCGGCGTGTGACATCGTCGAAAAATCCGTCGCCAACGTTCTGGTAAAGTACAGGGAGTTCTCCGACAAAATTGGTCATGTAGAAATCGAGCAGTCCATCGTTGTTCAGATCGGCGCAGTCAACGCCCATACTTGCATTGGCCCGGCCGTAATAGTTGCATGATGTTCCTGCCGTCATCGCAACTTCGGTGAAGTGCCCGGTGCCATCGTTCTGAAAGAGGAAATTCCGGCGGCAGTCATTACAAATGAACAGGTCGAAGTCGCCATCATTGTCGTAATCGGCAGAGACGATTCCCATGCCGGTTCCCGCCGGTGTTGTGACGCCGGCGGCGATACTGACGTCCGTAAATGTCCCGTCGCCATTATTGCGGAATAAGACGTCGGGTACCGGGTTGTACATCGTCGGCGCGGCATACGCTGGAAAACCCCCGAGGCTGTACGGGACGTGGTTTTCGTATGTGAAGTCGACGTAGTTGGAGACGTAAAGATCCAGATCGCCGTCGAGGTCGACATCTACGAAACAAGCTCCGGCGCCGACTTTGGATCCGTTTTCAACACCAGCCACTTGGGTTGCATCGGTGAAGGTGCCATCGCCGTTGTTCCGGTACAAGACATTTGGGCCGTAATTATTCAAGTAGAGGTCCGGATCACCGTCATTGTCGTAGTCGCCGACGGCAACTCCGAGGCCGTATCCCCGGTCCGCGACGTCCGCCGCGGCACTGACGTCTTTGAACTTCCAGCCGCCTTCATTGTGATACAGTGCGTTCGTTGGGGGCGTATCGGCATGAGCGCCTTTTAGTGGAGCCCCATTAAGAAAATAGATGTCAATCAGGCCATCTCCATCGTAATCGAAAAGAGCTAGTCCCGCACTGACCGACTCGACAATGTAGAGTTCGCCACTGCCGCCGATCGTGTGGCGAAACGCAAGATCCACGTCGTTCGTCACATCATGCAACTCGATGGGACCTACTTCGGACGAAGTAGATGCCTTTGGTGACGGAATCGATGTGGGTTTGTGGCAGCCCACCATCAGAAGCGTACCGATGCCGCAGAGTATGGGAAAAACTATCCAGGAGACTGGTGGTATGACTTTGGGCATTCTTCCTCGGACCGTTCTATTGTTTTGCTTGAAGTTCGTTGAATCGAATCCGGAGTTGCTTTTCATTGGGGGCAAGTCGAATTGCCTCCTCGATCGCCTTCAGTGCACCAGGGATATCGCCATTACGTTCCAAAGCCACGCTCAGAGCAAAGTAACTGGCCGCCTCTGGGGCCAACTCAACTGCCTTCGATGCGAGACGGACCGCCTCCGAAATCTTGCGGTCGCTATTCACATAGAGTTGCGTCAAGGCCAACAGTCCCATCGTCCCTTTCGGGTCGAGGCGAATTGTTTCGCGAAGAGCCTTTTCCGCTTCCTCAATTCGCCCCATTCTTGCGAACGTCATACCAATTGATAAATGAGGCTCAGGATCGTCAGGATTCAATTCGCAAAGCTGACGCAACATGGCAATGACTTCGGAATCGAGCCCTTCGTCTTCATAATAGGTTGCCAGCTTTTTGCGGATGGTCACATTTGTCGGGTCGATCACAATAGCTCGAAGCCAAAGTCGTTCGGCATCTCGCGTTTTTCGGAACTGCGCGAATGTTGCGGCGATGACATCCAAAATGCGAGCGACCGTAACTCGGATTGCAGCAAGGTCTTTTTCAAACCCATGTGTGTTGCCCCGGCCGTTCTCTTCGCCCGCGGATAATTGTTGAAATCTCTTGCGGTAGATCTTGGCTTGCTCGCTGTTACCTCGTCGGACCTCGGCGATCGATAATCCGTGGTACGGATATGCGCTATTCGGATCGAGTTGAATCGATTGCTCAAGATATTCCTTCGCCTTGTCGTATTGATGCAATTCCAGGTAAATCTGCCCCACCAGATTCAAAGCCGGTACGGATTCCGGCTTCATCGGCGGGCCATCTTCTTGCAGCAGCGTCAATGCGGATTGCATTTGGCCAAGGTTCATCAACGCTTCGGCCAATCCAAGCCGAGCTTCGGGATACGTTGGGTCGATCGCAAGAGCCTTTCGAAAGCGATCAGCTGCCACGCGGTATTGTCCCTTGTCCATCGCAACGTAGGCCATTCGAATATAGGCTGGGATGAATGTCGGTTCGAGCTGAGTCGACGTACGCCACCATTTCACCGCCTCGTCTGAATTGCCGAGATCTCGATATACCAGTCCCATGACATGACAGGTCATGGGATTGTTGGGGAACTGTTTGACGAGCCGCCTGGCTGCTGTGAGCGCTTCTCGCTTCAATCGCTCAATCTCAGCCTGCTCGGGCGATGAGGGGCGCGACGTAGGCGACGATGTGTTAATCGGCTTGGAAGAAACTTTCTCCCGGCTCTCGACTGCGGGGAGCGGCTTCGAGGGGTCTGTGTGGCGACTGCCTTGCCATGCCCAGTAACCGAATGAGCTCACGGCAATCACGGCTACAAGAAGTCCTATCCAGACAACTCGCAAAGGCATATTCGTATTCCTCATTCCCGTGCCCTTGTGGAGCGACCGGTGGTTGCGACTATACAATGCATTCTAGCAAACCTGTACGGTGTTTCAGTAACCCGGTACGTTCGCCCCGCGAAAAAACGCCACGTTTGGGCTCGAGGGCCAGTCTTCGAGCTATTTGCGTCGAGGTCGCCGGCAGAAACCTTGCCATCCGGGTTTGTGGTACCAAAGTCTTTGGGGGTTCCCGTCCGATGACACCAAGGAAGCGGCGTGAAACAAACGCCCGAATCACTCGCCTGGCCTGTCGGCGAGCGGCGGTCCCGCGCTTGTACAAACGGTTGAATGAACGACGGATCCAAACGGTACTCTGCAATTGACGGTGGCAACCAAACTCGTTTCTACCTGGAAGTCGCGGTTTCGTCAACTGTTTCTGTTTCCCCATTCCGCAGTCAGATCTTGACGTAGAGCCGTCTGTTTTCCACGGCTGGCAGTCCACGGAGTGGGGACAGAAGTGGTATGATGTTACCTGGTCGGTCAGGAACGGGGGTTCGGATACGCCATCTTGCACCGGCCGCGTATCCCGGTAGGCCGACGTTGCAATAAATGGTGATTGTTTGTGATGAGAGAATTGGTTTGATCAGGGGATGGACCGCATTATGAAACAGCTATTCAGTCTCACGATGATTTGTGTGTTATGGGTCGGATCAGTTGGTTTGGCCGATTCGCCCAAGAAAAACTTTGTGTTTATTCTGGCGGATGATTTTGGGATTCGAGATTTGGGCGTTGAAGGAAGCCAGTTTTACGAGACGCCGAATATTGACAAGATTGCCAATTTGGGCATGCGTTTCACGCAAGGTTATGCCAACTGTCGGGTCTGCAGTCCGTCCCGTGCCAGCATTATGACCGGTAAGTACACGACGCGACACGGCATCACCGATTACATTGGCGCGCGAGCGGGAACGAAGTGGAAAAGGAACACGAAGCTGCTGCCGGCCAGCTACGCCAGGCAACTTGCCCATGCGGAGGTGACGATTGCCGAGAGCATGCGGGAAGCAGGTTACAAGACGTTCTTTGCCGGCAAATGGCATTTGGGCAGCAAAGGTTGGTGGCCCGAAGATCAGGGGTTTGACGTCAATGTTGGAGGGTGGGATGCCGGCTCACCAGCTGGTGGCTATTTCGCACCCTACAGGAACCCGAATCTCAAGAATGGTCCAGCTGGAGAATCCTTGCCAATGCGTCTGGCGGAAGAGACGGCTAAGTTCATCGAACAGCATCAGAAAGAGCCCTTTTTTGCGTACCTGGCTTTCTACTCGGTTCACGCACCGATTCAGACAACGCGACGGCAATGGGCGAAGTACCGAGACAAAGTGGGTGGCGCATCGGGTAAGCAAGAACGGTTCATCATTGATCGGACCTTGCCCGTAAGGCAGGTGCAAGACAATCCGATTTATGCGGGCATGATCGAATCGATGGACAAAGCGGTAGGGGTTGTGCTGGACACACTCGATCAGCTTGGTCTGGCCGAAAACACAGTTGTCATTTTTACTTCGGACAACGGTGGAGTATCTTCAGGCGATGCGTATTCTAGCAGCAATCTGCCGTATCGGGGCGGCAAGGGGCGACAATGGGAAGGTGGAATACGTGAGCCCTACTACATCAAAGTCCCTGGACTGACCAAGCCTGGCACCACCTGCTCGGTCCCCGTGATTGGGACAGATTTCTACCCGACGATTCTCCAACTAGCCGGCCTGCCCCTGAAGCCCGAACAACATCTGGACGGCCTGAGTCTGGTCCCTCTGCTGATGGGGGAAAA
>JAJSAJ010000697.1 GCA_024274855.1 Planctomycetota bacterium
AGCTCATGGGGGTCCGGGACTTGTGCGACAGTTATTGATTGGCGAATCCCAAGGGGTCTACTCGTAAGGGGCGAACTCGTTAGCCGCGTCCAACATGGCAATAACGCTTTCCGCCGGCACATCGGCCAGGACGTTGTGAACCTGCTGAAACACAAAGCCACCGCTTGGTCTGAACATCTTGATTTGCTCGCGAACGTGGCTGCGGATCTCGTCAGGTGTACCCCCAGACAGGATGCGGTGCGTATCACAGCCACCACCCCAAAACGTCAATCGATCTCCAAACTCTCGCTTTAAGTCGGTCGGATTCATACCAGCGCACGAAATTTGGACCGGGTTGATGGCATCCAATCCGGCCTCGATCAAATGACCGAGTAACGGCTGGACACCGCCACAGCAATGGAGCATCACCTTCACGTCGGCCAGTTCCTTAGCCCGTTGCCACATTTTAGCGTGCCGGGGTTTGAACAGTTCTTCATACCTCTTGGCCGACATCTGCGGGCCGTTTTGCATTCCCAGATCATCACCGAACACGATGATATCGATCTGGTCGCCAACCAGCTCTAAATATCGTTCGAGATTGGCCAAATGTATTTCAACTAACCGGTCGAGAAACTCGTGAGCTCGCTTCGGGTTCCCGGCAAGCAGCATCAGAAAATTATCGATACGGTAGAGGAACTGGCCAATTTCCAGCAGGTTTCCGCCGAACAACCCCAGGATCGCTCGGTCGGTCCGTTGCCGCAACCGTTTGGCGCCTTCACGAAACACGTGTTCGCCGTTTTCGCCTTCAATCAGCGGGCCTGGGGGCGAGGCAATGGCCACCCAGATCGTTTCGTCCAAAGCGTCGGGCAGACGATCGAAATCATCTTCCTGCAGATAGGGCCAGTAGCATTGCTCGAAATAGAGAGCCCCGTCGGGCATCTTTCCGACGATCAGTCCATTTCGATTCTTCAGTACCCACCCACCATCAACACGTTCTGGCGTTGTCCAGTGGGGCATTTGGCAAGGCGTGCCGTCCGGCAACGTCCAATCGACCCAGTCTTCATCTCGCAACGCAAAACCGCGGCCCAGTTCGATCGTGTCAACGTGAAATCGATCCAGCACATCGTCGTCAATGATCGCCAACTGCTGGATAGGATCGTAGAGACGAATCGGGCGATCCGGCAACTCGAGTGCTTTGCGCAATTTCGCATAGGCAATCGCTGCAATCCCCGACGATCGGTGCCCACCGAAATCGATGGGAACACGATCCGGTTGATGGTGATTCAAAGCGGCCAAGACACGTTCTCTCGCGTTCATTCCATCTCCTTCATTTCAGCACGGAGTGTCACGATCCCCATCGAAGGCAACCGGATCGGTTCGGTAATCGCTTGCCGCCCCTTTTCATCCATTCCATCCAGATCGCTAAGCACAACGCGTATTGGCTTCGGCTCGGACCAGGCCAGCACTGCCTCGGCCGGTTTACGACCTGCATTCCACAACCGGACCATGAGAGCCTGTCCGCCGTCAACAGGTTTCATCACAGTGACAATGATGCTGTCCGACCTGACTTTCAGTCGGCTTTGAATCACAGGTGCACGACGATCGACCGGTCTCCAGACCAGCGGCTGGCTGCGTTCGATTGCAAAACGCATTGCCGCAATTTGATCATAGCCTCCATGCGGCATCAACGAATACCGAAACACGTTCCTGCCAAACTGAGATGCCTTGTAATTCGTTTCCCAATAGTTGTTCATGACATAGGAGAAAAACGTTTGAGTCGGTTCGAGTTTCCGAACCCATCCATCCGTTCCGTGAGGACTCGGAACATCCATGCGAATCTTACCAACTTCAACAAGTGGCGCATCAAGCGTGGCCCATGTCACACCCATCTGTGGATTGGAAATATCCAACCACCGGCCAACGGTAAAATAGTTTTTACACGCACCGGCCAGCTGATCGGGTTCCGGGCGAATCACAGCCCAAGTAATGTCCATGCGCATCACACCATCTGGCACCCGAAACGGAAAAGCCAAATGAACGGCCTCTTTGGTGAGAATCGGCATCTTGCCAAGGACATTGATGATGTCGACTCGGTCGATCTCACGGATCACACGTACGATGGTTACATGGATTTGGCAGCCGGGCGATTTCAGAATGGCGATCAGTGAACTGGTCAGGCCCCCCGCGTAAGCTTCGATTTTGGCAACCTGACTGGAGAGTCGCTGGGCCGGATCGCGGCCTTTGACATAGATGTATTGATTCAGTCCATTTCCTTGCTGGCGGTCGACCAGTTCCATCGAGGACGGTCCCCATCGAAAACTGGAAATGGCTCCCGTTTCAGGCTCCAACTCGACGCGGATCGATTCGTTACCGACGACATTTCCCTTGGCGAAGGTCCCGTCAACAGGCTTTGGCTCACCAGGTTCGATCAGGTAGCGTCTTGCTCCAAAAGGCGGGATCTTGCTGGCAAGGAACATCAGGTTTCCACGCCGAGTCACTTGCGAGGGGACCACACGACCGTCCACGTCCTTGACGACGTGTCCCACAAGCGGCAAATCGGCTTGAAGGACAACCAGATCCGTTCGTTCCCAGGATCCGGTATTCAGGACATCGAGCGCGTCGATCTTCTGATCCTGGATCTGTTTCTGTTTCACCGCGAGTTGCACCAGATCACGAGATTGCTGGTCGGCATCGAGTGCAAACGCCTGCTTGATCTTCCATTGGCTTTTGGTAAACGGGCTATCCGGTTCCGAAATGCTGCAATGCGCGCCCCACGTATGTTCGTCATAGAGAACTGTGTTGCGCCACGCCACATCAAAATCACGCACCGGATAGCTCTTCGGAGCAAGCATTGACCAAAGCGTCTCGGCTTGAACAAGGCGTTCGGACGCCATTCGGTTTTTCGAGGTCTCGCGTGCGGAGGAGGCGGCGCCATCCTCCCAGTAAGGTGTGAAGTCGCCCCGTACCCGTGGCAAGTCATGACCGTACCGTTGCTCCATCGCCTGCATCATGCGATGGGTTGTCGAGATTTTCATACGAGGCCAAATGTAACGCTCGTTCCATAACTTGACAAAGTCCGACACACCCTTATCGGGTGGGCCGTTGTCACCACCGATACTGTAACGGATTTGAACCATATCGTAGGTGTAGTCTTTATCAACCAGTTCATCCAAGTAGTCCAAGAACGGGGCAGGCGGGCTAGTTGCCGATAGCGTTCCGACACGACTGCCATGAAACCATGAATACGCTTTGCCCGCCATCCAACAAAGCAACCGGCTCTCGCCGGAAGGAGATTCCCACCAGAACGGACGATCACCCCACTCCTGAAGCGTGAACCCGATTCGATGGGTATGATTGGGGCCAATCGACAGGTACTTGATCCCGCTTTGCGTCAGTGCCGGTACGATTCCCCATGTGTATCCGGGAACGTCACTGATCATGGCCGAATCAATTGGAACATCATACTCATTAGCAAGCTTTCGGGCACACGCAGTCAGCTGCAACAGCTCCTCTGGCCGACACAAGGCTGTCAGTTC